>NZ_JBSRRO010000035.1:0-28503 GCF_055140965.1 Malaciobacter sp. | reverse complement strand
ATATAAAAGCTTTAAATACATTTTGTAAAAGATATAAAGATCTGGGTTTTATTATTGCAATAGATGATTTTGGAACTGGCTATTCTAGTTTTGATAGATTAGCAATTATACAACCTGATATTGTAAAAATAGATAGAAGTTTAATATCAAATATTGAAAATAACTATATAAATAGTTCAATTTTAAAATCTATTGTTGATATTTCTAATAAAATTGGTGCTTTAACACTTGCTGAGGGAGTAGAAACAAAAGAAGAGATATTAACTTGTATGAAGAATCATATAGAAATATATCAAGGCTTTTACTTTGAAAAAGCTATAGATGAAATAAAAAAAGAGACAAAAGAGTCTTTACTTAATAAAATCAATATCATAGGATTAGAGTATAAAGATGCCGTAAAAAAGCATATGAAAACAAAACAAGCTATTTTAAAAAGAATGAAACACTTAACAAAAGATGTAGTTAAAACTATCTCTTTTGAACAAAATTTTCATCTTGAAAAGTTAGAGCTTATATTAAAAGAAAATAATAATATTGAAGCAATATATTTGATTGATTATAATTTGGGAAACCAAATAAATGATACTTTGATAAATAATATACAAAATCGTTTTTACAAAGCTTCAAAGCACAATGATGACCATAATTTAAAAGAGTACTATTATATTACAAAAGAGTCCAAAACAAAAGAGTTTTTAAGCCAAAAATATATTTCAAAAGCAACAGGAAATATGTGTAGAACTTATTCAAAAACTATTAAAATAAATCAAAGTAGATTTATCTTATGTTTTGATATTCTTACAGATTAAATTTAAGATTCAAAAATCAAAATTTTGTAAAAGTCAATATGACTTTTGCTACAACATGTACATCTTTAAACTCATATACTAAATGGCTATAATCTTTGTTTATTGATACAAAAACCGTTTTATTTTGTTTTATAAGTGCTTTTTTTATCCACATCTTATTATTGTAATAAACAATATATATTTTCTCATTTTTTATATCTTTTTGAGATAAATCAGCAACAACTAAAGCTTTATGATTAATTACAGGTTGCATTGATTTGCCATCAACTCTTAAAACAAAAAGTGAATTTTCTTTTATATTTTCATCTAATAACTCTTTTGAGAATGAAAGTTTTTTACTTCTATTTTCATCAAAAACATCTACATAATCTAAAGTTAAAATATCCATTTTTTTCCTTTTTTAAAAAAGAAGTATAACTAAGATTTTTTAGTTTAAAGTTAATATAGTAAAATTTCACTATGAATATAAAAGTAGGAACATTTAATCTATTTCAATACGCAAAACCTCCATATTCTTGGTATGTACAAAAAGATAGATTTAAAATAAAACAGTGGGAAGAGAAAAATAGTTTTATAAAAGAGCAGTTAAAACAAATGAATTGTGATATTGTAGCTTTTCAAGAAGTTTTTTCATACGAAGCTTTGAAAGAGTTAACAAAACAGTTAGGTTTTAAATATTTTAAAATAGTTGATACTGCAAAAACTGATAAAAAAAATGATAAAGTTTTTATCTCTACAACTGTTGCTCTTGCATCAAAATACGAGATAAATAAACTTAGTACTATTGAGGTAAATGAAGAAGTTTTAGAAAAGCTTGATATAAAACAGCCTTTTTATTTTTCAAGATTGCCAATAAAAGCAAATATTAGTATAAATAACACTGATATATTAATATATGTATTTCATCTAAAATCTAATAGATTAAATGAGTATGAATATAAGTTCAATGAAGATGATACAATAAATTTGAAAATAGAAAAATCAATATATGCTATGAATAGTCTTAATGCATCATCACTAAAGCAAAGATTAGCAGAAGCTTATCATCTTGCACTTGATATTTTAAGTAGTTTAAAAAATCAAAAAAAAATAGTTGCATTAGGTGATTTAAATGATAGGCAAAACTCTTTAGTTATTGATATACTTACAAATAAAGCTCTTTTAGATATTGATTTATTTTCTAAAGATTATGATATTAAAAATAAGAAAGAGTACTTTTTATATGACTCATATGAAAAAGCTTTGAAAAAAACAAAAACTAAAGAAGCTACATCTTATTATAAATCTGTAGGAAATATACTTGATTATATATTTGTTTCAAAAGATATTGATGTTTTAGAGTATTCGCTTTTTAATAATCACCTATTAAAAAATAAAGATGGCTCAATTTTACAATCAGACCATGCTCAAGTAGTAGCAACCTTAAAGCTTTAGACTTTAAGGTTAATGCCCTCTTCCTAGCATCTCATTTGCTTCACTGATTATTAAAAATGCTTCAGGGTCATTTTTTTTAACCAAATCTCGCAATAATTGTAGTTTTGTTACTTCAATTACTATTAAAATCATTTTTTTATTTTCATTATAAAGTCCTGTACCATTAATTACTGTTCCATAAGGACCTATATGCTCTTTTATTAAACTGCTCATTTGTTCAACTTCATTAGTTACTAAATGAACAACTTTTTTATTTAAATTACCTGTTAATATTTTATCCACAGCAATTGCAGTAATATAAATACTTACAATACTCCATAAAACTTTTGCAGTTTCATCAAATATAAATAAAGAAGATAAAATAATAAAAAAATCAATAATAAAAATAATTTGACCTGGCTTTATTTCACTTTTAGAAGAGACAACTCTTGCAATAATTGTAGAACCACCTGCTGAAGAGTTTCCTTTAATTACAAAAGCAAGACCTATTCCAATTAAAACTCCACCAAAAATTGAAGCAAGTATTACATCTTCAACTAATGCTTTTATGTGTAAAATTTCAAAAGAAACATCAACAAATGTTGAAATAAGTACAATTGTGATTACTGTTCTAATTGCAAAAGATTTTCCTAAATATTTCATACCTAAAAGTAATAAAGGAAGATTTACAGCAACCATCCAAAAACCAACACTATATGAGCTAGCATAGTGTAAAAGAAGAGCTAATCCAGCGGTTCCACCTGTGATAATTCCATTTGGAATAAAAAACCATACTATACCTAAAGATAAAGTTATAGAACCCAGTAAAATAAATACATAGTTTTTAATTTCATCTTTTATACAAAATCTATTCATACTTCTCCTAATAATAAGTTTTTACTCTTTTATAAGTAGATTATAATCATTATTTTACCATAATTTGTTTATGTATGGAAAAAGGAGAATTATGGAGTTTATACCACATACTCAAACTGAGTTAAGAAATATGAATATTAAAGAGGATGAAATCTATACTATTCAATATCAAGAAAGAGATTATTACAATGCAGAAAGTCGTGTAGAACTTGGTAAGGGTAAAGCAGTTATTAGTGATAATGAAATTGTATTTATTATACATGATAGCATGGGTATGGATAAGTTTATTAAAGAAGCAAGAATTATAAAATAAAGGAGAGAATTATGTCAAAAAAAATTTTAGTTTTAGCAGGTGATTTTGTTGAAGATTATGAGTTAATGGTACCATTTCAATGTTTGCTTATGTTAGGGCATAAAGTTGATGTTATTTGTCCAGATAAAAAAGCAGGTGAACAAATTAAAACTGCGATTCATGATTTTGAAGGAGATCAAACTTATACTGAAAAACCAGGTCATAATTTTACATTAAATGCAACATTTGATGAAATAGATGAAAATGATTATGATGCCTTAGTAGTTCCAGGTGGAAGAGCTCCTGAGTATATTAGACTAAATCAAAGAGTTTTAGAAATAGTAAAAAATTTCAATTCAAAAAATAAACCAATTGCATCAATTTGCCATGGTATTCAAGTCTTAGCTGCTGCAAATATAGTTGAGGGAAGAACTTGTTCTTGCTATCCAGCTTGCGCACCAGATGTAAACTTAAATAAAGGAACATGGAAAGATATAGGTTTTGAAGAAGCACTTGTAGATGCGAACTTAGTAACAGCTGCTGCTTGGCCTGCACATCCACAATGGTTAGCTAAATTTAATGAATTATTAAAATAGAGTCTAAAAGCTTGCAAGTTTACAAAACTGTAAACTTGCAAGCTTATGATAAAACCTAAAATAGATCTACACTTGTAATTTGACTTTCATGAAATCTCACTACTTTATCTCTACCACTATTTTTTGCTTCATAAAGTGCAATATCAGCATTTTTAATTACTCCTTCAAGTGAGTTTGAATCTTGAGGGAACATAGAAAGACCAATACTAATTGTTTTTTTGAGTTTATTACCAGCATAAACATCAATCTCATTTTCTCTTACTTTTTTAGCTATTTTTTTTGCAACATTTAAAGCATCTTCTTCACTATTTACACCAACTAAAAGTACAATAAACTCTTCACCACCATATCTAATAATCAAATCAGATTCTCTTACTGTTTCATTTAGTATTCTTGCTAACTCTTTTAATACTTTATCCCCAATATCATGCCCATACTCATCATTTACTGCTTTAAAGTGATCCATATCAAGTAAAAGTACACCAATATTTAAATTTTCTCTTTTTGTTTGTGGAACAAGTTTTTTAGTATGTTCATCTAAAAATTTTCTATTATAAAGTCCAGTTAGTCCATCTTCAAAAGCTGATTCTTGTAAAGCATTCATTAAAATCTTAACTTCTATTGAAGGAGTAGCTTCATTTATATAACTTTTTACAAAAGAGATTTTATCTTTTAACTCTTCTAATTGAATTTTTGTATCACAAACAAAATTTATGATTAGATATCTATTTTGACTTATTTCAACATTTAAACAATAATGAAATTTATCATCTTTTTTAAAATAAGGACAGCTTGCATGATAATCAACAGAAACAACATCATTTTTTGTTCTAGCACATCTACATAGCTGTGCATCATCAATTATATTATCTTTACAATATAAAGCATTTCCAACTATTTTGACAATACTCATTTTCTCTTTTGTATAATCAATTTCAAAAAAAGCAAAGTTTTTAATAAAAAATTGATTTTCAAATACTTGAGCAAGTCTATCATATATTTCACTTTTACTATTATCAAGCTCAATCTCTTTTTTAAACTGATATAAATTTGAAAGATTTTTAATAATATCTTTTGATTTCTCAAGTGGATTAATGTGTGAGGAGTTAGCTTTTTGACCAATAAACTTTTGAAGTCTTTTTTCAATATCCAAAGATGTGTCTCTAAATGTTGACATTAATTTATTATAATCATCAATTAAGGCATCAACTTCACTAGTTTTTGAAGACTCATGAGGTATCTCTTTAAATCTTCCAGCAATTGCTAATTTTATACTTTTTGCAAGCTTATCTAATACTAAAATATAGTGTTCACTATTTTTTCTTGCAAGTATTACTATTAAAAAGATTGCAAGTAGTATAAGAAAAGGTATTAAATATGTAATTTCAAGACCAATTTGCTTTATATCACTTATATCCATTTTCAAAGAAACTGCACCTAATGTCTCACCATATTGCACATTGTGGCACTTATTACAGTCAATTCCATTTTCAATAGTAGAAATATATGGAACCGTAACTCTTATACTTGTTTTAGTGAAAGTTTCATTTATTTGATATTTAAGTTGACCTGTTTTTATAGCCTCTTTATCTATATCATCTTTAGGGTTTCTAAGCTCTTCTTTTCCAAATTGCTTTTTTACTAGTTCACTTCTTATTAACCAAAGCTCTTCTATATTTTTCATCCCAGCAACTGAGTTAATAAAAGTATCAACTTGATTCATATTGCCATTTATCATATGAGAAGTAAGACCACTTTTTACAACCTTTGCTATAATTTGTGCATGTTGAATAGAAGATTTTAAGTTAGTATTTCTTAAGTTATAAAGACTTAAGCTTGTAACTAAAACTGCTAAAATTATACCTATTAATAAAAATTGAAAAGTAAACTTTTTTCTCATCTATTATAAACCTTATAATGTGACATTTTTGTGATTATACATTTTTTACATAAATATGTTATAAATTAGATTGATTTATCAATTAACAATCTTGCAACTTCTTTATGTGCATGAACAAAGTTCTTTATGTTCAAGTCTTTCAAATCTTTTTTCTCTTGAGTTGTATTTATCTTTAAAGTGATATTTGCATCTTTATAAAAGGCTAATATTGCTTCACAAATAAGTCTTTTTCTTTTGGTATTTGATAAAGTTATTATAATACTTGAAGAGTCTTCAACTTTAAGAGATTCTAGTACAGGTTGCTTATCTAAGTGACCAAAGTATGCCATATAACCTAATTTTCTTGCAAGTAGCACATGTCTTAAATCATCTGATATAATAACAAAATCTTTATTATTTTCTTTTAAAGTTCTTGATATTATTCTTCCAAGAGTTGAAAAACCACAAACAATTACATGATTTTTTGCCTTAATTGGTGTAATTTTATCTGATTCATAAAACTCTACTTCAAAATATGAAGCAATTTTGTAAATATTACTTATTATAAAAGGTGTTAAAATCATAGATAATACTGTAACTAATATCAAAAAGTTTGATAAATCGCTTGTAAGTAGTCCATCACTTGAAGCAAGTGCAAATATTGCAAAAGAGAACTCCCCTACTTGACACAATGATAAAGCAGACTTAATAGCAGTACTTTTAGCTGATTTTCTTCTAATAATAAGATAAATTACAAATGCTTTTACTAAAACAATTGCTAAAAAAATCAAAAAGATATAATGTATATTATTAAAGAAATAAAAAACATCTATTTTTGTTCCCACACTAAAGAAAAAAGCACCAAGTAAAAAGTCTTTATAAGAAGCAATATCAGATTCTACTTTAATTCTATATTTTGTTTCAGCTATTATCATACCAGCAATAAAAGCACCTAAAGAGTAAGTAAAGCCCATCTCATGAGCTAAGATTGATGCTCCCATTACTATTGAAAAAACTGATCCTAAAAATAACTCTTCTAATTGAGTATTTGAAGAGAATCTTAAAAGCCAATTCATTATCTTTTTTCCTATGGTAAATAGAAATAATATCACAACAAAAGCAGAAAAAAGTGTATTTAAAATAATTTGAGAAACACCTAAAGAATCATTTGCTAAAAATGAAATTAGTAAAAGTATAGGAATTACTGCTAAATCTTGAAAAATCAAAATTGCAGTTGATTTTTCTCCATATGGCGTATAAATATCTTTTGAATGTTTTAAATAACTCAATACAATAGCAGTAGAAGATAATGAAAAAGCAAGTGATATAATAACAGAGGGAACAATTTGTATTTTAAAAACAAAATGAGAAAATAAGAAAATAACAATAGCACTTAAACCAACTTGCAAAAAGCCATTTAGTAAAAGAATCTCTTTCATTCTTTTGATTCTTTCTATACTCATTTCTAAACCAATAGTAAACATTAAAAATACAATACCAAATTCTGCTATTAACTCTAATGAACCAACATCAATACTATTAAAATTAAAAATATAACTAATAACAGTACCTGTTAAAATATATCCAATAATATGTGAAATACCAATTTTCTTTAAAATTATATTAAATACTGTTGATAGTGCTATACTTAAAAATAGTGTAAATAAAATAGTTTGCATTTATCTCCCTTAAGACTTATATTGTAGCAAAAAATATACATGATTAGTTATATATTATATATATAAAATAAACAGTTTAAAAATAGATAATTAGTAAATAGTAATTTTATAAATTAATGTTATAATTATTTAAAATAAGCATTTAAACTTTAAATTAATAAGGCTAAAACATGGATAAGATATACGATATTGCAATAATTGGTGCAGGACCTGGTGGAATAGCAAGTAGTGTTGAAGCTGTTTTATTAGGTTTTAAAGATGTAGTTGTTTTTGAAAAAAGCCAAAATCATTCAGATACTATAAGAAAATATTTTAAAGATAATAAAAGAGTTGATAAAGACTGGAAAGGCATTAAAGTAGAATTAAGAGGAAATATTCATTTTACTGATGGAACAAAAGAGAGTACATTAAACCTATTTGATACATTAGTAAAAAATAAAGATATAGAGGCTTACTTTAATGAAGAAGTTTTTAGTGTAGAAAAAGAAGATAAAAATATTTTTAAAATTACTACAGTAAAAGAAAAATCTTACTATGCAAAAAATATTGTTATAAGCATAGGAACAATGGGAAAACCAAATAAACCAACATATAAAATTCCACCAACACTAAAACAAAAAGCAAATTTCAATATTAGTCAATGTACACAAAATGAAAAACTTTTAATTGTAGGAGGTGGAGATAGTGCTGTTGAGTTTGCATATTATATGGCAAAACAAAATAGTGTTACTTTAGCATACAGAAAAGAGAGTTTTTCAAGGGTAAATCCTACAAACTTACACTATTTGTTTGATTATGTAGAAAAAAAACTTATTGATTTAAGACTAAGTTTAGATATAACAAAACTTGAAGATAATAATGGACAATTTGAAGTATATTTTTCAAATGGAAAAACTGAACTATTTGATAGAATAGTTTATGCTTTAGGTGGTTCTAGTCCCACAGACTTTTTAAAAAGATGCTCAGTATTACTTGATGAAAACAATTGTCCAATTGTTGATGAAAACCTAAGAAATAACCAAGAGGGAATATACTTAGCAGGTGATATTGCAAAAAGTAATGTTGGTGGCTCAATTGCCCTTGCCTTAAATCATGGATATACTATTTGTGAACATATAAAAAGTAAAAATAAACCTTAAGCATTTAATGCACATAAATAACTTTGTTCTTGATATTTTTTAAGTTCACTGGGAAAAGTAATTTCATTTTTCTTTTCAAATGCACTTAATGTTTGTGCAGAGACCAAGTGTGTACTACAAATGCTATTTAATTGAATAACTCCCTCCATCTTAAAAGTAACAGCTCCACCTGCAAAATTTCCTTTTTTTGCTCTTTTTTTTAGAACTATTTTTTCAATACAATTATCTTTTAAAAACTCTTCAATTTTTAAAAAGAACTCTTTTACACACTCTTGTTTTTCATCATCTTCTAAAGTAATCTTTTTTAGTTTTAAATTTTTAAACTCATTGTTTTCAACTACACTTAATATTGCATTATTAGCTTTAAGTTCAATTCCACAAACTTTCATATAATCTCCTTTGTTTTATTATACTAAAATCAAAATATTAAGTATGATTTTCTTTCAAAATGAAATATTTTTCTTTCTTATGATAAAATATGTTTTTAAAAGAGGAAAAATGAGAAAAATTAATAATATTATTTTTAAAGGTAAAGAAGGAAATATTTTTATCTTTAGTCTTTTTTTAACTACAATACTTATTATTTCTATATTAATTACATATTTTTATGATACAAAACTAGCAAATAAAATCACTAGTTTAGTTGTATCAAATCTTTTTGTAGGTCGTGTTCCCTCACTATCTTTAGGTTATGCTTCGCAATTACCTCATATTACTGTTATAGGAGTGAATATAGTAACTGAAATTATTTTAGTTACTAGTTTATACCCTCTTTTTATATTTAGCCTTAAAGGAATACTAAAAATAAAACCCTTAGAAGAGTTCTTCTTTCAAGTTCAAGAAAAGAAAAAACAACATCAAGATAAATTTGAAAAATACGGTAAAATAGGACTTTTTGTTTTTGTTTTTATTCCTTTTTGGATGACAGGACCAATTGTTGGTGCTATTATTGGCTACTTAATAGGTTTAAAGCACTATACAATCATGGCAATTGTATTTATATCAACTACTATTGCTATAACACTATGGGGATTTTTTCTAAATGAGATTATTGAGTTTTTATTGGCATTTGATACTAGATATGTATGGATAATACTTTTGTTAATTGTAATGACAACTTTAATTTTAAAAATAAAAAATAAATTATATAAAAGAGAAAAATAATTCTCTTTTATAACTCTGATTTTATTAAATTCATTAGATTGTCAAGACCAAAAGTCTCAAGTGGTTTTCCATTTACAAAATAAGATGGAGTTTTTGTTGCTCCTAATTCTTTTGCATCACTTAAATCTTGATTTATTATATCTGTAACTTTTTGTGAGTCTTTTTCAATATCAGCAGAAAGTTTTTCCATATCAAGACCAGCTTTTGGTAAAATTCTCCATAACATCTTAGGATTTACAACATGATGTTCTATCCAATACTTTTGAGTTGCAAACATAAACTCTAAAGTATCCATAAACTTATCTTGTTTTCTAGAAGCTTCTAAAACTCTTACTGCAAAATCTGAGTTTTCATGAAAAGGTGCATATCTTAAAACTAGTTTTATATCATCTTCATTTTCTTTCATTATCTTTTTTACATAAGGGTGAAACTGGGCACAAGTACCACAAGCTGGATCAAAGAACTCTACAAGTTGAACTTTTGCTTCTTTTTTTCCTAAAACAATTGAGTGCTCTTTTTGTAAATTACTAGCTTTTTGTTCAAGCATAGCATTATAACTTGCAGACTCATTTTGTTTGTAAATATACGCTCCTGCTATAAATACGACCACTATACTAATTATTGCAATAAATACAATCTTTTTATTTTGCATACAAAACTCCATATAAAATTTATATATTTTATCAAATTTTTGTGTAGTATGTGTGGAGATAATAAATAGTTAAAAACTAATTTTGTATCATTAGGAAAATAAAAAAGTGAGACATATGAAAAAAAATGAAAAAGTTAAACTAATAAGAGAGATTGAAAAACCTATAAAAATCTTTGGAAAGCAACTAAAAATCACAAGAGTTGTTTTAATTCTTGCAGCTTTTTTAATATATTTTGTAGCTTTGTATTATGAAACAAAAAGCAATACACCTTTAGTTTTAGGAATAATTCCTTTAGTTTTATTAAGCTTTACTCTAATTTTGATAAAAAATAGAATTTTATATATTGGTAAACACAATATAGAGTGTTCAAATGCAGGAGATTTATATATAACAAAACTTAAAGGCTCTTGTCCTAAATGTCAAGGGGAATTAAAAGTAGTAAAAAAACTAAATGATCAATTTGTAATTTGTAAAAACAATAAAGAACATAAGTTTTATTTACAAGAGAACTAAGAATTTTCTTAGTTCTATGGCACTTTTAATACTGCACAATTACATAAATCATCGCTTTCATAAGCTGTAATATCACCTTGTTTTAAATTAGGATAAGGAAAAAGTCTTACAGTCAATGGTTTATTTAATCTAAAAGCCATAGTTCCTGTATCTTGCATAATTAAAGCAATTTTTTCAATAGAAGTATCTCCTTCAATTGGTACAGTATCAAGTCCTATTCCACATACAGCACTATTTGTAAGTAGTGTTCTAATATCATAATCTTTTCTTTTAGTTCCAGCTGCTAAACCTAAATCTTCAATAACAGCAAGCATTAATCCTGAAAATCCTACTAATGGCACATTTTTTATACTTTTAAAAACCTTTGTAAGTAAAGAAGAAGCCTCTACACTTCCTGCTGCACCAAAAAACTCAACACCTAATAACTCATAAACACTTGCCATTGAAGAGCAGTTTTTAGATGGTGCTGCTGAACTATCAATTCCTACAAATTTAAAATCACTATTATCAAAACTATTTATTACTTCATTTATATTATCAACATGATACTGTAATGCTGTATTTAAAACTTCATAATACTCTTTAAACTTTTCTTGATGTGTTTTTTTACTATTTGATTCATTGCATTTACTTAAAACATTTACTAATAAATCTGGTGTTTCAAGACCTATAACATATGAATCTTCTAAAAAACTTTCATGGTATGAAGCTGGAAAATAAGGAATAAATGGCTTACAGTTAAAATTTACTGTAAAATTAAAATTACCCTCACCTCTTGGTGTTATTTGTGAAATCTTTTTAACAGCTTTTGCACAGTGTAAAATAGTATTATTATCTAAAATATCAAATTCATCTTTTTTTATATTTACACAAGCATTGCACAAATCACCATATGAAGCTATTAACTCAGGTAACATCTCAATTTGTTCTTTTGTTTTTGCTTCACCAATTGCAAATCTTATTCTTAAATTTTCATTTGAATATTTATTTAAAAGTGAAGAGATAAAGGCTAAATCTTTTTTTGCTTCTTCTATACTATTTATATTTAAATACTCTTCAAATGCATTTGTAACAACTCTTATTGATTGAACTTCATAATCAATTTTATTAAATCTTTTACTTAAGTTATTACAAAAACAACAAGCTTTTTCTATCTTTTTTTCCCAATTATTTTTATCTTTATCTAAAGTTAAAAATGTTGTTATTGTCCTTATTTTGCATAATTGTTTGTTTTTATAATTCATCTTTATCCTTTGGCAAAATACTAGCAAAGAAATAAAAAATAATCAATCCAAATATTGCTTTTTTATAAGCTTTTTTAATACTTTATTAAGTAAATTATATTATAATTTTAAGCAAAGCTGTATATTAGGTCTATGGTATAGACATACATGATTAAGCACTACAAAACTACTTAGCTTTATTCTACATGTAAAAAATTCTATTTATAACAGCAAACATATAAAAGGTAATTATTATGGGTGTACAAGAACACAGAAGCCTATTAAAAGATATTGGTGTAGATGTTGATAGACATGCAAAAATGATGGAAATGGGTCTTGAATCATACAAGGCACAATTTATGACACAAAAAAACAGACCAGAAGCTATGAAATATTTTGATTGGTTTATGAGTGAAATGCAAGGTCAAAGAATAGCAGAAATAAATGAATTAAGAAAAAATAAAAAACCTGCAATTGGAGCATTTTGTATTTTTGTTCCTGAAGAGATTATTGTGGGTTCAGGAGGAGCATGTTTTGGTTTATGTGGAGGAAGTCCTGCAACAATTGCTGATGCAGAGACTGAACTTCCTAGAAATATTTGTCCATTAATTAAATCTGCCCATGGATTTAAACTTCAAAAAACATGTGCTTATACTCAATCTTCTGATTTTATTTATGGAGAAACAACATGTGAAGCAAAGAAAAAAACTTGGGAAATTTTAAATAAACATCACCCTGTAAAAGTTATGAATATTCCACATATGAAAAGAGAAAAAGATTTAAAATTATGGAAAGAAGAACTTTTTGAGTTTAAAGAACACATCGAAAGTATAACAGGAGAAAAACTATCATTAGAACAGATGAAAAAAGGAACTAAGATAGTAAATGAAAAAAGAGAAGCTTTACAAAGATTAGATAGATTAAGAAGTATGAATAAAGATGTAATTCCAATAAGTGGAAAAGATGGTTTATTTGTTACTCAAATGGGATTTTTAGATGATCCTGTTAGATTTACTAAAAAAGTAAATGAACTTTGCGATGAATTAGAAAAAAGAGTTGAAGAAAAAATTAGTGTATTTGAAGAAGACACACCAAGACTTATGGTATTAGGAACTCCTTTTGCTCCACCAAACTGGAAACTTCACACAGCAGTTGAAACAAGTGGAGGAGCAATTATAAATGAAGAATCATGTATTGGACATAGATATTATAAAGATAATGTTAATTTAGATGATGTAAATAACGAAGATGAATTAATGCAAAAGCTACTTGATAAATATAGTGCAGTTGATTGTGCATGTTTTACACCAAATGCACCAAGAATTGACAAAATCTTACAAATGTATAAAGATAGACAAGCAAATGGAGTAATTTATTATACTTTATCATTTTGTCATACATATAATGTTGAAGCTCATTTAGTTACACAAGCACTTGAAAAAGAAGGAATTCCTTGTTTAGTAATTGAATCTGATTATTCACCAGAAGATGCAGGGCAAATAAAAACAAGAGTTGAAGCATTTTTAGAAAGTATTAATTTTAAAAAAGAAGCTGCTGCTTTTAAAAAGAAACAAAACTAAATGTACTGGGGAGTAGATATAGGGTCCACATATACAAAAATATGTGGACTTGATGAACAAAAAAATATAATAGATACAAAAACCATACCAACCATTGTAAATCAAGATGAAATAGTTCAAGAATATCTTAAAGATAAAAATGTTGAAATGTTAGTATCCACAGGATATGGAAGACATATGGTTCAAGAACTTTTTAATTGCCCAATAATTAGTGAAATAAAAGCACACGCGAAAGCAGCACACTATTTTCAAAATGATGCAGATATGGTTATTGACTTAGGTGGACAAGATAGTAAAGTAATAAAACTTGATTTAACTGGTGGTTTTATTGATTTTAAGATGAATGACAAATGCGCAGCAGGAACTGGAAAATTTTTAGAAATTGCTTCAAATAGAATGGGTTTAGAACTAGAAGAGTTTTCAAAAATAGGATTTAAAGCAACAAAGCAATTAACTATTTCAAGTATGTGTGCAGTTTTTGCAGAATCAGAAGTAATCTCACTTATCGCAAAAAAAGAGAGTGCTTCAAATATTTGTTATGCAGTTCATGAATCAATTGCATCAAGACTTGCTTCAATGGCAAGAAAATTTGCAATAAAAAGCAATAAGATTATATTTTCAGGAGGAGGAGCATTAAATCCTTTTTTACTACATTTAGTAGCTTTAAAATTAGATAAAGAAGTAATTGCATCAAAACACCCACAATTAGCTGGAGCAGTAGGTGCAGCACTTGCTGGTCATGAAGTAAGTACTGAACTTTAAAGAGTGAACTTTTAAGTTTGCTCAATGTAAAATAAACTTATGTTTGAGTTTTATTTACTAATTTTTTTACTTATAATTGTTTGTGCTATTGTCATATCTTCACTAAAAATTGGTATTTCTCCCATGCCAAGTTCAAAAGCTTCACATAAAATAATCTTAGAGTATGTAAAGAAAACAGAAAATAAAACTATTATTGATTTGGGTTCTGGCTTTGGAAGTTTAGCAATTTTTTTAGCTTCAAATCTTCCAAATAGAAAAATAATTGGCTATGAATTATCATTTTTCCCATGGTTAATCTCTATTTTTCTAAAAAAACTATTAAGATTAGAAAATCTTCATTTTTATAAAAAAGATTTTTTAAAACAAGATTTGAAAAATGCAACTTTAGTTTGTTATTTATACTTTAAAGGGATGAGAAAGCTCGAAGATAAGCTATTTGAAGACTCAATTAATACTACAATTATTAGTAGTACTTTTTCTTTTTTTAATATAAAGTATAGAGATAAACTATATGCAAATGACCTATTTAAAACTCCTATTTACTTATATATGACTTAAATATTAAATATTCATTAAAATTTCAATGTTATAATTTCAGTAAGATTAAAAAAAGGAAAAGCGATGAAAACTTTTAAAATTGCTATATTATCTATAGCTACATGTACGCTACTTGTTGCCCAAAATTTTCCAAATAAAGGGCCAATTCCTTTTAACTCGTATGATCAAAATACTGATGGAGAAATAACTTCAAAAGAGTTTTATGATGTAAGAGCTGAAAGAATGACTCAAAAAGCTAATCAAAATATGCCTATGAGAAACGCACAAAATGCTCCAAGTTTTGAAGACATTGATAAAAATGGTGATAAAAAAATAACAAAAGAAGAGTTACAAGATTATCAACTAAATAAAATGTCAACGAGAATGAATAATAAAGGCATGAACAAAGGCCAAGGCATGAATCAAGGTCAAGGGATGAAAGGCCAAGGGATGAACCAAGGTCAAGGAAGAGGCATGAATAACTAAGAGAGTTTTCTCTCTTAGTTATTTATCATCATACTTAAAGCTACTTTTTGTCTTTTCATATCAATATCAATAACTTTAAGTCTTGGTAAAAATTGATTTATTGATAAAACTTCCATTGGATGATTTACTCTTTTTTCACTCATTTTAGAAATATGTATCATTGCATCATTTTTCAATCCAACATCAACAAAAGCTCCAAAATCAGTTAGATTTCTCACCACCCCACAAAGTTCATCATCAAGTTTTAAAGACTCTAAACTAAGCTCATCATCTCTAAATACAGTTTGAGGTAACTCTTCTCTAATATCAAAGCCTGGTTTTAAAAGTTCACTTATTACATCTTCACAAACAGTTTTTGAAATCTCAAATTTATTACAAACTTCTTCTTTATTTATATTATTTAAATCTTCATATTTTAAAAGTTGATTTGCTAACTCATAATTTTCAGGATGAATTGCAGTATTATCTAAAATTGATAAACCATCTTTTATTCTTAAAAATCCAACTGCTTGTTCATAAACCTTTGCTCCAATTCCACTTACTTTTAATAAGTCACTTTTTGTTTTGAAGTTTTTGTTTTTATCTCTATATAAAACAATATTTAAAGCTAATTTTTCAGAAATACCTGATACAAATGACAATAACTTATAAGAAGCAGAGTTTATATCAACTCCTACTTTATTTACCAAATCTTCAGTAACTTCATTTAACTTTTTCTCAAGTTTAGTTTGATTTACATCATGTTGATATTGCCCTACTCCAAGTGATTTTGCATCAATTTTTACGAGTGCTGATAAAGGATCTCTTAATCTACTAGCAATTGAAATAGCACCTCTTGTTGTAACATCTAAATTAGGATACTCAATAGTTGCAATCTTTGAAGCAGAATAAACAGATGCACCAATCTCACTTACAACTGCAAATTTTAAATCTAAATTATTCTCTTTTATAAACTTTGAGAAAAAACTTGCTGTTTCATTTGAGGCAGTTCCATTACCAATTGCTATGGCATTGATTTTATACTTTTTAATTAAATCAAAAACAATCTTACTAGAATTTTTATAATCTTCTTTTGGTTTTGTAGGATATATTACATTTGAGTCTAAATAGTTGGCATTTTCATCAATAACAGCTAATTTACAACCTGTTTTATATCCAGGGTCAACTCCAAGTATAACTCTATTTACAACAGGTGGAGTAATTAAAAGTTGATGTAAATTTTTTCCAAAAAGATTTATTGCTTCATTGCTTGCTTTTTCTTTTATATTTGTAATAAGTTCTCTTTTTAAACTAGGAAGTAACAATCTTTTTAAACCATCAACTAATCCCTCAAGTAGATAAATACTTGAACTATTTGCATCTTTTGGAATCTTAAATTTTTGTATATTCTCTATAATTCTTTCTTCATCAATTTCTACTTTTATTGATAATTGTTTTTCATTGACAGCTCTATTTATTGCTAAAAATCTGTGAGAGGGAATATATTTGGCTTTTTGAGAAAACTCTTTATAGTTTTTATAAACTCCATCTTCTTGATAATCTTTTGTTGGTTTTGTTTGTAAAAGTGCATGATTTTCTAAAAGTGTTCTTACTACTTGTTTTGAGCGTATATCATCAGCATATCTTTGAGCAATAATATCTTTTGCACCTAAAATTGCTTCTTTAGTATCTTTTATATTTTCATTTAAAAAATTCTTTGCTTTTTTTTCAACTTCTTCTTTTGTATATTTTACACAAGAGATAATATTTGCTAAACCCTCTAAATTATTATCAATAGCCTTTTGTGTTCTTGAACTTTTTGCTGTTTTAAAAATAGAGTAAATATCATCTAATGCAACTAATGTTGTTGCCTCATTAATTGATGCTTCAAGTTTTGAAGTTAAAAGCTCTTTTTGAATAAGTTTTTGTTTTATATCATCTTTTTTTTCTACAACTTTTTTACTATATTCATAAATATCATTGAAATCTCTTAAAGTTTCATCACTTGCATTTCCTGTTAAATCTTTTCTATATCTAGCAATAAAAGGAATAGTACATCCTTGCTCAAAAAGATTTAATATATTTTCTATGTACTCTTGTTTTAAATTTGTTTTTTCTTTTATAGTTTTTATTAATTCATTCAATTTATATATCCTATTGCATCAAAAATTAATTTCACAGCAAATGCTGCTAATAATAAGGCCAAAAATTTCATTATAAAAAAATAAACCTTCCCTTTTAAAAACTTTTTACTCTTTGCTGCCATATATGCAATAAAAACTTTTGAACCAACCAATGAAAAGTAAAAAGTTGCTAAAAAAGCAAACACTACACTTAAAGAGAACTCATTTAGTATTTGCAGTAAAATAGGTGTTCCAATAGCAATCCAAAAAAGATAAGGATTTGGACTTAAAGCACCAATAACTAAACCTTGTCTAAAAGACTTATTTGGCATATTTTTATCGAGCACAATTTGTTCAACCTTAAAATTTTCATAAGCTAAATAGAATAAATAAGCACTTCCAACTAAAGAAACAAACATTAAAAACATCTTTGAATCACTAATATAACTTGCTAAAAGAATAGATAATATAACTATTGGAATATCTACTATTACAGGAGAAAAAGCCACTTTAATACCTGAATTCAAATCATGTTTTAAAGTTTGTTGTATTACAAAGTTTGTAAGAGGACCTGGAGCAAAACCAGCACTTACACCCAAAGTAAGTGCTAAAAATAAAAAATCTATCATACTCTTCTAAAAATAAAAGAAAGTAATAAAAATACTACAACAACTATTCCTAAGCCTATATATTTAAAGTCTTCACTACTATTTAAAATATAAGAACCTGCTGTATAACTTGCATAACCAACAATTACAGCCCAAAGTGCTGTTGCTAAAATATTAAAAAAGATAAACTTTTTACTTGAATATTTTGTAATTCCCATAGCCAATGGAATTAATGTTTTTATTCCATAAATATATTTTTGGAAAAAGACTACAAAAGAGCCATATCTTCTCATCATCAAATGGGCTAAAGCCACTTTTCTTCCATACTTTTTCATCATATCTTTTGCATACATTTTATTTTTTCTTGCAAGTGTAAATAAAAATTGATCACCTAAAAAGTTAGATACACCAGCAACTAAAATTGAGATATAAATATTTAAGTCACCTGCATAAGATAACACTCCTGCAACTACAAGACCTACAAATCCACCACCAAAGGAATAAGCAAATAATGCAATATATCCCCAATCTCTTATCAAATCTTCCAATACAAACCCTTATATAAATTTAATGGATTTTATCTAAATAAGTTTTAAATAACATATAGTGAAGATTTTACAAAATAAATAACTTTTTTTTCAATTAAATAATATTTTTACATTCGTTATTCTAGGTATCTTAAGATTTAATAATATATAATCAATTTATAAAGTAAAAAAAGGGTATGAATGTCTATAATAAAAAAGTTTTTAAGATATAAAAATAAAGATAAAATAAAAACACTTTTTTTAATAGATATTTTATATATGAAAGATATTAATGCTGTTTACAATTTTGACAATGGCGATTACATAATAAAACAGCTAGAAGAGTTACTTAAACATACTATTAAAAATAAAATAAAAAGTATAGTAAAAGATTCTATTTTCATTGATTTTGTAAATACACATGTTGATGTTTTTGGACTTACTATATACAAAGATATATCACAAGAAGATATAGAAAAAATAAAAGATGCAATCTTTTATACAATAATCTCACACAAATTTAAACTTTTAGATAAAAAATCTTTTATTAATATTGATGTAACAATAGGTTGTTCTAAAAGTGCTGATAAAAAAGTAAAAATATATGCAGAAAAAGCTTTACACAATGCAAAGTTAAATTTTGTTCATTTTATCTATTTTGATAGTAAATTTTATGAAGAAGAGAATTCAAATGAAAATTTACTTGAAATACTTAAATATAATATTCAAGAAAAGTTAGTAGAACCATATTTTCAGCCAATAGCAAACGCTCAAACAGAAGAGATAGTAAAATACGAAGCTTTAATGAGAGTATTTGATAAAGACAACAATATGATAATGCCTTATGTTTTTATTCAAAAATCTAAAAAATATAGATTATATAATAATTTAATGGCAATACTAATTGAGAAAGTTGTTTCATATATCAATAAATACAAAATAAATATAAGTATAAATCTTGACTTTCATGATATATTAAATCCAAAAATAAAAGATTTATTAATAGAAAAAATCAAAAATAACAATGTTGGAGAATATCTAACTTTAGAGATATTAGAAAGTGATAAAATCTCAAACTATTCTATTGTAAATGAGTTTATAAAAGAAGTTAAAAAATATGGTGTAAAAATAGCTATTGATGATTTTGGAACAGGCTTTTCAAATTATGAATATATTTTAAATATTGATGTTGATTATATAAAAATAGATGGCTCACTTATTAAAAAAATTGATCAAGAAATCTATTTAAATCTTGTAAAAAGTATAGTTTTATTTTGTAAACAACAAAACTTTGAAGTTGTTGCAGAGTTTGTAAGTGATTTGAAAATATTACGATATATTCGTTCTTTAGGAATTGAATATGCGCAAGGCTATTATATTAGTAAGCCAAAACCAATAGAAACAATAGTTGGAGAACTTAATGAAAAGAATTCTTAAAAAAGTAACTGATGCGACTGTAAATGAACTTTTACAAAATGAAATTATTTTACCCTCAACATATTTTCAGTGCTTTGATAAACACGCAAAAACCTTAGAAATAGACTTAGAAGATAAAGAGTTTCACAAAAACTTAGACTCTTTTATTGCAAAAGAGTATGCAGATATAAATGATTATGCAAAAAAAACATTAGAGAGTTTAGATAAAGTTACACTTGCAACAAAAGATGCAAAACTTGCAATTGAAAATAAAGATGAAAGTTCTTTACAAAAAATCTATCATGAGATGCAAGATTTGAAAAAAGAGCTTGATACTGTAACAAATAAAGTATTTAAAGATGAAGTAACACAAGCTTTTAATAAAAAATGGATTTATAATAGATTTTTAAATAGTGAATATAATTTTAAAAAAGATGGAGCAATGGCTTTAATAAAAGTAGAAAATGCTGATTATATTTATGAAAATTATGGTCAACTAATATTTGATAATTTACAAATATTTTTAGTAAAATATATTACTAAAAAAATAAAAGAAGAGAGATTAAATTATAGTATTGCTAGATTTATAAATAACCAATTTATTATATTTTTTGATAATGAAGATTTAAAAGAGTGTTCACATGTAATTAATAATATAAAAAACCTAATTGAAGACACTACACTTAAAAGCAAATCAGGCATCTTAATCAAACCAAAATTTACCTATGAAATAAATACATATTCAAAAAATGAAAGCTTTTCAGAACTAATAGAAAACTCTTTTATAAATACCTATTAATAAAAAAGCTTTTAAAACTTAGTTAAAAGAGTTATAAAACTCTTTTAACTTCTTTTGTGCTTTTTCAATAGATATTTGTTTAAATCTTATTTTTGTATTTGGTTTTGCTTGCGCTAATTTAAAGCAATCTATACTTAAAACACTACCAATTTTAGGATAACCACCAATTGTTTGCCTATCTTTTAAAAGTATAATAGGTTGTCCATCACTTGGAATTTGTATTGCTCCAAAGCTTATTCCCTCAGATACGATACCATCAATATCACACTTTATTGCATCACCTTTTAGTTTGCAAGCCATTCTATTAAACTCATTTGATACGGTAAACTCACTTGAGAAAAACTTCTGTTTTTCCTTATCAGAAAAATATTCATCTTGATAAGATAAAACAACTCTTAGTAAAAGTGTATCTTCATACTTTGGATGAAAAATATCTTTTAATCTTGAAGTATGATGTAAAGTATGGGAGTTTATTTTTAAAATATCACCCTTTTGCAATCTATTTGCATTTAAGCCACCAAGATTTTCTTTTATTGTAGTTGAATAACTTCCAAACTCTTTTTTTATTTTAAAGCCATCTTTTACAGCAAGATATACTTTTGAACCTTCTAAAAATTTTCCAATTTTAAAAATATCTCCAACTTTTAGATTATGTGTTTGCCAACTCTTTTTAAGTTCATTGTTTATAAAAACCTCACAAAAAGCTCCTGTTACTGCTATTTGTGTATTTGTATTTGCTTTAAACTCAACATTTGAAAAAGCTATTTCTATAATATTTTCATCTTTTTTATTACCTAAAAGCATATTTGCAATATAGTAAGCATACTCATCCATAACACCTGCATGTGTTACACCTATGTGTGTATATGAAAATCTTCCTTTATCTTGAATAGTTGCAAAAATTGGAGTATTAATAATCTCTAAACTCATAAAATCCCTCCTTGTTTTAAAAACTGCTCTTTTGAAATGGGATTAAATTTCACCCTATCTCCTACACTAATAGGAGATAAAGTCTCTAAACTTTTATCAAAAAATTCAAAAGCAGTTCTTCCTACAATATTCCAGCCTCCAGGACTAGCTTGTGGATAAACAGCTGTTTGTGTATTTGCAATTGCAACACTTCCTTTTGGAATACTCTTTCTTGGAGTACTTAATCTAGGAAGAGCAATACGCTCATCTACACTTGCTAAGTATCCAAAACCTGGTAAGAATCCTATTGCATATACATCATATGTTCTGTCTGAATGAATTTTTATAATTTCTTCTATACTTAAAGCTGTTTTTTTACTCATACTTTGCAAATCTAATCCAACTTCAACTCCATAATAAACATCAATAGTAATTAGTTTAGAGTTATCTTCTTGAGTTTCATCAAGATTAATCAACTCTTCAAGTTTTGTTTTTATAGTTTCATAATCATATGTAAAAATATCATATGTAATTAAAATTGAAGTATATGATGGAACTATTTCAATAATTCCATCAAGATTTAATTTTTTTACACAAAGATAAGCATTTTTTACCTTTTTTGCTATATCTTTATCAATCTTATCTCCAAAATAGATAATTAATGAATCAACTGAGGCTACTTTTATTTTCATTTTAAATCAATGCTTTTCTTAATAGTTTAATAAAGTCTAAGGCCTTTTCATTATCTCCATGTACACATAAACTATCTACTTCTAAAAATAGTCTATTACTGTTTACACTTGTTATATAGCCTTTTTCTTTAAGTGTTGAGATTCGTTGAGCAACTTCTAACTCATCGTGAATCACCGCATCATCTCTCATTCTTGATACAAGAGTTCCATCATCGTTATAATTTCTATCTGCAAATACTTCATATAATAGATTTATTCCATAAAACATTGCAGTATGTTTATAACTTTCATTTTTAGGGCTTGATAAAATCATAAGTTTTATATTTTTATCAAAAGATGAAATTGCACTTAATATTGCTTTGAATATATTTTCATCTTTCATCATATCATTATATAAAGCACCATGAGGTTTTACATATGAAATACCTGTTCCATGAGCTTTACAAAATGCATTTAATGCACCTAATTGATATAAAATTATAGACTTTATCTCTTCAAGTGAACATCTCATACTTCTTCTACCAAAACCAACTAAGTCTTGATATGCAGGATGTGCACCAAGTGTTACATTGTATTTTTTTGCCAATGCAACAGATTTATTCATAGTTAAAGCATCACTAGCATGGAAACCACAAGCAAGATTTGCCATATCAATGTATGGCATAATTTGCTCATCATATCCCATCTTCCAGATACCAAAACTCTCTCCCATATCGCAGTTTAATCTAATATTCATAACCTTATCCTATAAATTGTGATACTTTATTATATCTAACCAATCATTTTATTTGGTAAGAAAAATACCAATTCTGGGAAAAATGTAATTAGTGCAACTGTTATAATCATTATTATAAAAAATGGAAAAGTTGCTTTTAAAATCGTTTCAATCTTTTCATTACTTATACCTTGAATTACAAATAGTGAAAATCCAACAGGTGGAGTTATTTGTGCCATTTCTACCATAAATACCAAGAAAATACCAAACCATAAAGGATCATATCCAGCTAAAATAACAATAGGTAATACAATTGGTAAAGTCATTACAACAATAGAAATTGCTTCTAAAATCATTCCTAAAATAATATACATAATACCTATTAATAAAATAAGCATTAAAGGACTTAATCCAAGACCTGTAATAAACTCACTCATTGCTCTTGCAATTCCTAAAAACCCAATAACTTGAGATAAGAAAACTGCACCTGCAATAATAAATCCAATCATAACTGAAGTTTTTACACTATTTAAAAGTGCATTTTTTAATATTTCTAAAGATAAAGCTTTAAAATAAGTAGCTAAAATCAATGAACCCAAAATACCTAAAGCTGCTGCTTCTGTTGGAGTTGCAAAACCACCATAAATTGAACCTAAAACTAATCCAATAAGTGAAAATATAGGCGCTAAATCTTTTAATGAATATAGTTTATCTTTAAAAGTATATGTTTCATCATCAGCTGGCATAACATTTTCTTTATCTGTTGTTGCTTTATACATAATATAAAAAGAGTATAAAGTAGCAAGTAATAATCCAGGTATTAAACCAGCAACAAAAAGTTTACCAATAGATACATCAGATAAAACTCCATATATAATCATTATAAGTGATGGAGGAATTAAATATCCAAGAGTACCAGAACCTGCAAGTGAACCCATAGCTAAGGATTTTGAATATCCCCTACTTTGAAGTTCATCAAGAGTAATTTTACCAACAGTAGCAGTAGTAGCAGCACTAGAACCAGACACTGCTGCAAAAAGAGAACAAGCTGCAACATTTACATGTAAAAGTTTACCAGGTATATGAGTAAGCCATGGCTTTAATCCATTTAATAATCTTGTTGAGATTGAAGATTTATATAAAATCTCACCCATTAAAATAAACATTGGAAGTGCTGCAAGTGACCAAGAGTTTAAAGCATCATAAAGTGAAGATGCAAGTAAATCTCCTATTTTATCATATACACTTATTACAGGAGGAAGGTTATGATCAAATAAAAGCATTCCAATTATTCCTGTTAACATCAATGAAATACCAATCCAAATAGATGATAATAAAAATATAAACATTATTACTATTAAAACAATTGATAATATAAGTGGATCAGCTATCATGTGTAAATCCTTTGAAAATAAAAACTATAACTGCTAAAATAAATAGCGCAATTCCAATAGGCATTGCAAGTTGAGTTAAATAAATTGGTGTTTCTGATACATTTTCTGAAAGCATTTCAAACTCATATGAGTCATATGCAAGTAATACAGTTCTATAAAATGCAAAAAATAGTACACCAAGTGCAATAATTGCTGCAAAAACATCTACTTTTTTATTTGCTTTTTTAGAAAGCTTTGAAGTAATTATATTAATTCTAATATGACTATCACTACTAAAAGTATAAGCAAGTCCTAAAAAAATAGAAGCTAAATAGAGATATCCACTATATTCATCTGCAATCATTGTTGAAATATCAAAAAATGATCTTAGAAAAATCTCCAATAAAATTAGTGATACTAATATTATCAATAAAAATCCCGATAAATAAGCTCCCCCTTTTGAGAGCTTATCTACTAAATTACATAAAGAGTTCATACGCAACTACTTTCTATATTCTTTAAAGATTTTTTTAATATCTTTATTTGCATCATCAAGGTATTCAGTTAAAAGTTTTAAAGCAATTTCATCAAGCTCTTTTTTAAGTTCAGGACTAGCTTCTTTTACTTTCATACCATTTTTTCTTAATAACTCTAAAGAAGTCTCATCTTCAATTTTCACAGCTTCCCATTGGGCTTTTTCAATCTCTTTTGCTGCTTTTAACATCGCTTTTTGTTGATTTTTATCTAAAGCATTCCAATAATCTAAATTTATAGTAACTGCTTGTAAAGGATATGCATAATTTATTTTTGTATAATTACCTAATACTTCCCAAAACTTACCATCTTTACCTGAACTTGAAGAAGTTACAACAGAATCAACCATTCCAGTTCTAAGTGATGAATAAACCTCTCCCCAAGGTAAAGCAACAGCGTTTCCGCCTGCAAGATTTACAAAAGATGCAGAGTTTTTATCATAAGTTCTAGTTTTTACACCTTTAAAATCATCAATTGAATTAATCTCATTTTTAGAATAAAAACCACTTGCTGGCCAAGTTACTGAATAAAGTAATTTTTGATTCCATTTTCTTGCAGTTTTTTCATAAGATTTTTTTGATAATTGATAAAGCTTGTAAGCATCTTCATATGAGTTTGCTATAAAAGGAAGTGCTGAAATTCCAAATACCTTACCTCCACCTGATGTAAAAGGTATAAACATATCAGTCATAGCTACAGTTCCATCTTTTACTGCTTTTAAAGGATTTCCTTTTATAAGCGCACTACCTGAATGTACTGTAATATTTATACTTCCATTAGTATACTCTTTAACTAATGTTGCAAATTTCTTAGCACCTTGTGTATGAAAGTTACTTTCAGAATATTTTGCGTTTAAATCCATTTTCATATCACCTGCAAATAGTGCACTTGCAAGAGATACAATCAATAAACTTTTCTTGAACATTTAAGACTCCTTTTGATTTTATTAAGGAATCTTAACTTACCCTAGTGAGTAAAAAGTGAGTTTTTTGTGACTTATGTGTAATTTATGTACTTTTTAATTTATAACCTTCTTGTGGGATATTTATCAAAATATCTTCAGGAACCCTTTGTCTAAACTCTTTTATGAATGTTTTCAATGCACTCATACTCATACTTTTATCTTTCCATAAATACTCTTCAATATAATCATATGTTAAAATTCTATTTCTATTTTCATACAACAATATAATAAATTCTTTATCTCTTTTTCTTAAGCTAATCAATTCATCTTTAAAGTATAACTCCCTTGATTCCATATAAAAACACAAATTATCATTTAATTGTATTTTTAAAGTAAGTTTTGAAGCAAGTGCTTTTAATATACCACTTAAAAGTGACTCTGAATTAACAGGTTTTAAGATATATTGATTTACATTTAAATTTATCAAATCCAATAAATACTCTTCATTACTATATGCTGTAACCATTATTATAATAGTGTTAAAATCTTTTTTTCTTATGTTTTCAATAAGGGCGATTCCATTCTTCTTTGGCATCTCAATATCACTTAAAACTATTGATGGCTTATATTCATAATACAATTCATAGCCCTCATCAGCATTTGAAGCTGAATAAACTTCATCAAAATAATACTTTAAAGTATTTACCAAACGTTTACGAATACCCTCTTCATCCTCTACACAAAGAATTGTATAGTTTTTCAATTGTTCTAATAACTCTTTTTTCATAAAAAACCTTTAAAACAAAATATATTATATAATTTATTAAAAAAAACTTTTAACACTTTTCAAATTGTCATTTTTTTATTATTTTTATGTATAATATCAAAATTAAAAAGTTATATATTAAATATTTATTTGAATCTATTTTATATTATTTTCATAAGAAAATATTAATTAGACTATTACTTTTTTATTATATTTTCTTGTTACAATTAAATTAGAAAAATGATACTACATCAAAAAGGATTACAAATGTCAATCAAACAAAAACTTGTTCTACTAAGCACAAGTGTACTTTTAGGATTAATTGCTCTTTTTATTTTGAATAACTATAGTCAAAATCAAATGAGAGAATTAGTTAAAGCCCAAAAATCTGTTGAAATACTAAAAACAGTACAAACACTATTAAGGAAAAATGAAAAAGATTTTCTAGCAAGAAAAGATGAAAAATATCTAAATGATTTCCAAAATAATTTCAAAAGTTTACAAAACAGCGCAAACTCTTTAAAAGATATATTAAAAGAAGTAGATATTAGCACTGAATATACAAATGAGTTTTTAGAAATATCAAATAAATACTATGATATTTTCACACAAATTGCAAATACACAAAAGCAAATAGGTTTAACTCATACAGATGGATTATACGGAAACTTAAGAAAAAGTGTACATAATGTACAAGAGTTTGCAAAAAATGCTGGCAATTTTGAATTATTAGCTTTAGTATATGAGCTAAGAAAAGAAGAAAAAGACTTTATGTTAAGACTTGATGAAAAGTATAGCACTAGATTTGAAAAAAAGATTGATTTACTTACAACAATGTCAATTAATCAAGAAATTAAAACTTATTTAAATCAATATAAAACTGCCTTTTTACAATTAGTTGAAAAAGAAAAAGTTAAAGGACTAAATGAAAAAAGTGGACTTTTAGAAAATCTAAGAAAAACTATTTACCAAACTGAAAATAGTTTAAATAATATGGAAAAAAACATTTCTACTCATATTGTAAAAGCAGAATCATTTTTAAATACATTCTTAATTATTTTAACACTACTTATTATTGTAGTATTGATGGTTTCTTTTTACTTTATAGCAAAATCTATTACAAAATCTATAAATAGATTTCAAGAGGGATTAATTGGCTTTTTTAAATATCTAAACAATGAGACAAAAAATGTTGAATTATTGGATGATAGCAAAAATGATGAGATATCAAATATGTCAAAACTAATCAATAAGAATATAGAAAAAACAAAAAATAATATTGAAGAAGATAAAGCACTAATTTTAGATGTAACTCAAGTTGCAACAAAAATTAAAGAGGGGCATTTAAATAAACAAATTACAGCTTCAACATCAAATGAATCATTAAATGCACTAAAAGATGTTATAAATGAGATGTTAGTTGGTTTAAACAAAAACATAAGCTCAATCTCAATAGTATTAAAAGAGTTTAGTAATTATAAGTTTACAAGTAAAGTAGATAGTAGTGGTGTTGAAGGAGATATGAAAGAGTTTATAGAGAATGTAAACTTCTTAACA
>NZ_JBSRRO010000034.1:0-28592 GCF_055140965.1 Malaciobacter sp. | reverse complement strand
TTGCTTAAGATAGTCCGAACGATAATCAATTTCTTTTCTTACTGAAAAATCCTCATTTATCATATATTTAAGATGCCACCAAAGTTCTTTTATATTAAACATATAAGCTATTAGTTCTTCTATACTTAAAATAGATATTATCTCTTCTATATCATATAACTCTAGAACTGATTGTTTTGAAAAATCTCTGCTTAAAATATCTAAAGTTTGTATAATAATAATATTTTTTATATTCTTGTTTTTTTTTAATGATTTTTTTATAATTCCTAAACTACCAATAATTCCCCAACTTCCTGTTAATGATAAATTTTTCGTATTTAGCTCAGAAATTTTAGAAAAGTAATTAGAATCAAATGAATTTCCCGCTGATGAATCTCCAACAACAATAGTATCAACATTTTTAAAATTATCTTTTTCTATTTTTTTTAATTGAAATTTTTTAATAATATCATTGTCACTAATATTTAAATCTAATCTATTTAAAATAAATGCTATTATTAAAAAAAGTAATATAATAAATAGTGACAATCTTAAATAGTTTATACTTTTAATTTTTAAATTAAAAATTAAAATATAAGAATTCAGAAAATTCATTTAATGCTCCTAACGAAATTAAAATAATAAATATAAAAATAAATAAATAATAAATATTTGTTGAAAAAGAATCTTGTATTTGATTAGTATTTTTAAATGATAATATAATAATAAAAGAAATAGTTATCCATGAAAAACTTTTATTTCCATCGATATTATGTAACCAATTTCCAAACTCTAATCCATAATCAGATAGAAAATGTAATTTTTCTTGATATTTATCAGATATAACTATTTTATTCATTCCAAGCATACCTTCAAATACTTTTATAGCATCATCCCACTCTTTTGCCCTAAAGAATATCCATGCTATATTTACAAAGTTAAATGTTATAAACCATGCTATTACTTTTGGAAATCTAAACCCTAAACTTTGCCATACTCTATTTATAACTAATGCCATTCCATGCAAAAATCCCCAGAATATAAATGTCCATCCTGCTCCATGCCACAATCCACCTATTATAAATGTTGCAAGTAAGTTTACATATGTTCTAAAGTTCCCTAATCTATTTCCACCTAATGGAATATATACATAATCTCTTAAAAACCTTGAAAGAGTTATATGCCATCTTCTCCAGAAATCTTGTATATCCAAGGCTTTATATGGAGAGTTAAAGTTTATAGGAAGTTTTATATTAAACAGTAATGCTATACCTATTGCCATATCTGTATATCCACTAAAATCAAAATATAGTTGAAATGTATAACTAAGACTTGTTGCCCATGCTTCTAATAAATTTAATGTTTCTGCTTTATCAAACCCATTATTAGCCCATACTGCAAAGGTATCTGCTATTACTACTTTTTTAAATAGTCCTATTGAGAATATAAATAGTCCCAGAGCTATATTTTTATATCTTTTTACTAGATTCCAACGACTAGCAAATTGTGGCATCATCTCTTTATGATGTACAATTGGTCCTGCTATTAATTGAGGAAAAAATGTCACAAACAGTGCATAATTTAAAAAGTCATACTCTTTTGTTTCATTTCTATAGCTATCTACTAGATATGCTATTTGTTGAAATGTAAAGAATGAAATAGCTAGTGGCAATAATAAGTTTAGTGGTTCTATATTTGCACCACTTATTAAATTTACATTCTCTATAAAAAAGTCTGCATATTTAAAGTATCCTAGCAATAATAGGTTTGATACTATTCCAAAGATTAATATTGATTTTTTATTAAAACTATTTTTATACTCTTTTTTTGATAAGCTATTTCCTATTATATAGTTAAATAGCATTGAACTAAGTATTATTGGTAAATATACTACATTCCACCATGAATAAAAAAACAAACTTGCAAATATAAGAAAGCCTTTTGCTCCTACTACTAATCTTTTACTATTTAGGTAAAAATAGATAAAAAATACTAAGGGTAAAAATGCAAATATAAATTCGTAACTATTAAATAACAATTATTTTAAACCTCGTCTTTTTATAAACTCTTCAACTTTTTTTACATCTTCTGGAATATCAACGGCAATTGAATCAACAAATGTTTCTTTCATTTTAACTTTATACCCCATATCAACAAATCTTAAAATCTCAATATCTTCAAATTGTTCATTTAAAGTTTTATCTCTTGAGGAAAATAATTCAAGTGCTTTTTTTGTAAAGCCATAAACACATACTTGTTTTTTATATTTAGCTTTTTTTTCTGATTTATTAAAAGGTACGCCTAATCTAGACATATACATTAGTTCATCTTTTTCATTTACTATTGTTTTAATAATAGTATTTGCATTTACTTCAGTCTCATTATCAATTATCTTATAAAGATTATATGCTACATATTCATCTTGATAAAGTTTATATTCATTAACAACCTCATCGATACTCTTATGATCAATTACAGGTTCATCTCCTTGAATATTTACATATAAATCAAAATGTTTTTCTTGAGCTACTTCTGCAATTCTATCAGTACCTGTTAAGCAGTTATCTGTTGTCATAATAACTGGTATATTTTCACTTTCACAATACTCTTTTATTTTTATATGTTCTGTTGCAACAACAAGTTCATCTAGTAGTTTTGATTTTTTTGCTTGTTCATATGTTCTTTTTATCATAGGAATACCATTAATTAAAGCTAATGGCTTACCTTTGTATCTACTTGATTTATATCTTGCAGGAATTACACCAATAATACTAAGTTTCAATTCTCTTTTAAATAAGGAAGGAGTTACAAAATGAATTAATATCTTTTCATTTAAAGCTCTAAGTCCTACTAATAAAGTTTGATTCTCATCTTGTAAGGCTTTCTTATCATGTATTTGTGTAGTTTCATGATAATTATAGTTTTCCATGTTATCAGTATTATAGCCATCAAGACCAGCTATTTCTACTTCTTTAAAACCTTTTTGCAAAAACATATTAATAGCAATTAAAGATACATTTGTAAAAACTTGATTTGAAAAAGATGAATATTTACTAAGATCTATAGTTGAGAATACATTATGTAAAGATTGAATATTATTTGAAATAATTGTTTTAGACAAATCAATTGATTGAGAAAATTCATTATACCTTTTTTGGTTTGTAAAAAAGTAATAATTTGATTCAAACTTTGAATTATGGTTTAAACTTACAGTAATATATTCACCACTTAAAATCTTATTTTTTATTATTGTTTCATAATCATTTATACTTGTTCCAGAAGCAATCAAAAGTATTTTCTTATTTGTATCAAATTCAAATTCATTATTTAAATTACTTTTAGGAGAATTTACATAATTATCTAAATAAATTTGTTCTATAAAACTTTTATCAAAGCTTGATTTTTTCTTATTTGGTACAAGACTAAGTATTTGACTTATTTCTGTGATATGCTTAGTATTTTTATTAATTAAATATGTTGCATAATTAGGATGACAATTGAATGCTGCAGATAAGAACTGTGCAGGAGAGAAGCCCCAAGGGTTTTCATGCATTAAAGAGTTTAAGAAATCATCAATAACTTCTAATAATGGTATTGTTTGATAGTTTGTATTAAAAGTTTTGTTCATAAAGTCAAAAATAAGTTCGGTATTTAAATTTCCTGCTCCTCTTCCTATTCCATAAATACTTGAGTCTAAAATTATATCTCTATTTAATCTTGCCATACAAAGACTAATTGCATTAGAAAAAGCAAGTTGCATATTATTGTGAGAATGATAACCTAATGCTATCTCTTCAGCTAAATTATTATCAGCTAAGTTTACATATCTTGTAAACTCTTTTAAACTCATTGAACCAAAACTATCAACAATATAGAAAGCACAAGGATTAAGCTTATTTACTTTTTCTAAAACTTCTAAAAACTCTAAATCACTATAATTTTTAGTAATCATAGGTTGAAAATAAAGTTCATATCCTTTTTCTTTTATCTCTTTCCCACTTTTTAGAGCCTGTTCTATATCTTTTTTATGAAAAGCTAGTCTGATACCTTTAATTGAAGTATCTTTTGATAAAGGTAAATCTTTAGGGTTAAAATCCAAAAAGTTTATCATTGCTACTTTTTTAGAATCTTTTGAAACATTAATAAAATCATCAATCTGCTTTAAGTCTTTAAATAAAGTAGAGTTTGAGTCCTTCCCATCTTTTGAATTAAGGTATCCACATTCAATAATATCAACATTTGAATCATCCAAAGATTTAATTATTTTCTTAATTTGCTGATTGCTAAAATTCCAATCGTTAATATATCCACCATCTCTTAAAGTACAATCTAAAATTTTAATGCTCAAAACTTTTCCTTTTTATAAATATTTAATTTATGCTAACTAAACTTCTTTAAAAAAATTTATTAATTTTTTAAACTGTTTTTCATTATCAAACTGTTCTTCTGCTTTTTTTTGTCCAAAGCAAGCTAGTTTTTCCCTTAAAATATCATCTTTATATAACATTTCTATTTTTAAAGTCAAATCTTCAAAATTTCCACTTTCAAATAAAAGTCCAGTTTGTTCATCATCAATTATTTCTAAAACACCACCAGAATTTGAAGCAATAACAGCTGTACCATTTCGCATAGCTTCAATTGTAACTAATCCAAAAGTTTCATTTTTTGAAGTCATCAAAACTGCATCACAAGCTTGCATGAATTTTGAAGGTTCATTTGTAAAACCTACAAATAAAACTTGCTCTTCTAACTCATATTTTATAACTTTTTGTTTTAGCTTTTCTAAATACTCTTCACTCATAGCATGTCCTATGATATAAGCTTTGATATCTAACTCTTTTTCTTTTAGCAAATTCATAGCTTCAATAAGTAAATGTTGTCCTTTAAACTCATTTATTCTTCCAATAAGTCCTAGCATAAAAGAGTTTTCTACTTTTAACTCTTTTTTAAACTCTGTTATTTGTTCATCATTTAAAGCTTTACTTTCATTTGCTCCAAGATATAAAAGTTTAGTTCTTGGTCTAATATCTTTAGGAATAAATTTATTAACTTGCTCTTGTAAAGCTTTTGTTACACAAATAATTATATCAATATTTTTATACAAAAACTTATGATAAAAATCATTTTTAAATCTTGTCATTGTCATATGTCTTGTTTGTACAATTTTTGGTTTTCTTTTTGATAATTTTTTTGAAAATACTACAATTGGAATATCTTTTGTCCAATGAAGATGAATAATATCAATACTTTGTTTATCGATAATCTTTGCAAGCTTTAGAGCCAAATATAAAGAAAAGCTACTTTTTCTTTTTAATATGAAAATATTTTTTTCATTTTTAAAATAGTTTTCAAGCTTTGAATTTTTTGAAATTGCATTATATACATTAAACTCTTTTGATAAATACTTTGAACAATTACTCATATAAAGTTCCAAGCCTCCTAAATCAGGAGATAAACAAACTTCTAAAATATTCTTATTTTTCATTTTTTTGCATTTCTAGCATAATTGCATATTTCATATAAGAACTAAAAGCAGATACAATAGCAACATTCCAACCATTTATTCCATGAAACGCACCACCTTTTAAAATCAATGTTTTAAAAAGTGCTCCAACTCCATGAATAAGAGGATCAAAAGCATTTGCACGCTTGCCATCTTCATATGCTAAAACGGCACCTCTTTTAATAAACTTTTCAGTTGTTCTTATCATATGTATATAATCTTCATATGAATAATGTAACATATCAGCTTCTAAATCACAAATATTTTGCGTTTCTACCTTTGCATGACCTTTTGCAGTTGAGTAAGCACATTTTCTTCTATTATATAATCTTGTAACTCTATCTGGATACCAAAGCTTTATAAAATTATTTCCAACATAAGTTTTTCTTGCAAAAGAAAAAGCATCAAAAGTTGTATTTTCTAAATCAAGTTTTTTAATCTCTTCTATTGCATTTAAATCTAATCTTTCATCTGCATCTATACTTAAAACCCAGTCATTTTTTGCAAATGGAGCTCCAAATGCCTTTTGTGGACCATCACCTAAATACTCTTGCTTTATAACTTTTGCACCTAAACTCTCTGCTATTTCACATGTTTTATCACTACTTAAAGAATCAATAACCAAAACTTCATCACATACTGTTTGTACTGATTTTATAACTTCTTTTATATTTTTTTCTTCATTAAGTGTTATTATATTTGCTGTTATTTTCAAATATTACCTTTTTCTATTCTTATTCTATTTTTTTCAAAATGTTTTATAGATTCCTTAAACCATTCTTTATTTCTCAATATATCTTCTTGTTTAAATAAATATGAATAGATTAATAAGTCATCAAATATATTTACTAAAGAAAACAAAAGTGTAGTATTTATACCGTAAATAGCTTTTGGCTTATGATCTAAATTTAGAAAGAAAAACTCTCCAGGTTGAGTACTTTCTATTACATTTATCTCTTTTATCAAGTTATATGACAATAATTTTTCTTTCTCTTCTCTTCTGTGCATTAAGTAATAAACTTTACAATCATTATGTTTATTTATTATAAAATTTATATAATCTTCATAAGCTTTATTTTTAACTATTTTGTTTTCAATAAGAGGTTGCCCCAAAATATAAACTTTATTTTCAATTTTTTTATCTTTAAGTTTGTATATTTTCTTTAATTTTTCAAAATTATGATTTATTATTTGATTATTATCTATTTTATACAAATTGAAAAAAGTAAAAATATTAATCACTTTTTCTGTTGATGTTTTTAGACCAACTAAATTAAATCTTAATTTCCTAAATCCTTTACTTTTGAAAATATTTCTTCCTTCTTTTAAAGCTTTATGAATAAGTATAGTTTTAGCCCCATCATCAAGTAGAAATATTTGATTAGATTCTATATTAGATATTATAATTTTTTGAATTGAACCAATATCTCCAATAAAAATATTATCAAAACTATTTTTTTTTAAATTCTTTACTAACTTAATATTTTTAAAAAATTTACTTTTATTTCCTTGTCCATGCCTGGTAATTGTATCAAAATATTGATTATTATTTTCTAATAAATATGTAATTTGGTTAGAATTATTTTCTAGATTATTATCAATTATTACTAAAAGGTTTTTTTTAAGATTAAATTTTTCAATTGCTTCAAGTGCTCCTAGCAGTTGAAAAGGTGTAGTTATAACAAATAAATTATTCATTAAAATTCTCTTTTTGTATATTCGAGCCACTGCTTTACAACAAAAGATGGCTCTAATGTAGCTAACATTTTACTGTAGTCATCAAAATAAAACTCTTTTTCTTGTTTTATTACTTTTATTACTTGTTCTGCTAATCTATTAGCTTCTGGCTCTACTAAGTTTTCTTTCATATTCTTACCACTCATCAATTCTTTTACTCCACCAGGAGATTTACTTGCAACAATTCTTGTTTGACAACACATAGCCTCAATCAAAACTCCACACAAACCTTCAAATTTTGACGTTAGTACAAACATTTCTGCATTTTTCATCCAATTGTACGGATTTTTTTGATATCCAGCGAATATAACTTCTTTTTGTAGTTTGCTATCTAATACTTTCTTTTTTAAAGCCTTTCGAGATGATCCATCTCCAACTAATACTAGTTTATAATCAAAATTAAAATTATTTTTTAGATATATATATGTATCAATTAAAAGTTCAAAATTTTTGGCATTGACTAGCCTACCTACACCTAAGATATAAGGTTCATTAGGAATTTCATCATTTTTTTCTTTTGCCATTGAAATTATCTTTTCTTTAAAAAAAGGATTTCTAATTGCTTTTAAAGATAAGGGTTTTACATTTTCTCTTTTTAACTTTCTTTCAAAAAAATATTTTCCACCTTCGGAGTTACAATTTAAATGAACATTTTCAAAATAAGCTTTACTAATTATTTTATCTTTAATTGAAGAAGTTTTTTTAGTAGAAACATTTACACTTATTCTAATAACTCTTGAATCTTTAAATCTCCAAAGTTGTTCAAAAGAGCCTTGACCTCTTACTAAAATCAAATCATAAGGCTTACCATTTTCTAGTTTCTTTAATTCTTTTTCAAAAATAGAGCTTGTATAAAAACCTTTAAATAACGGGTAAGTTCCTCTTAAAAAAATATTCATTATTTTTGAAAATAAATTCCATAAGAATCCAGAAAAACTTTTTTTCATAATTTTATTTATATCCATAAAATAAATATTTACGCCTTTTTCTTTAGGAGCAATAGTTTTATTTTTGTTACTGAAATATATTAAATCAACATCATGACCTGCTTGAAAAAAAGCATCTGCTTGATTACATGCAGCTCTTTCCATTCCACCAAATTTTAAACTTCTAACAACAACTGCTATTCTCACTTTTTACCTTTTTTATATTCTGTTTTTATTAAAAATTCTGAAATTGCTAAACAGGCCTTATAATACTCAAGCATAGGTTCATTTTTGATACTTAAACTTTTAAATTTTTTAGCTTCATCCTTTGAATTAACTACTAAAGCGCCATTAAATCCAAAATGCTCTTGGCTTAAGTCAAAAAGATTTTTTCCTATAGAAAGATATTTTTTGTTCTTTAAAGTTAAATTATAAAGTGTAGGAAAAATATCTTTGTGTGAACCCGCAACTTTTGTATCAATATTTAATTTGCTCTTTAAACTTTCAGGTAAATAAAAATACAATGGAATATTTCTAGAATTCAAAATCTCATTTTCATCATATTTCATAATTCCATCAATTGTATTATTATCAGCTGTTACTACAACTATTGTATTATCTTTAAATTTAGACTTTTTAAACTTATCTAAAAATATTCCAACTTGATCTACTGCATACGCATATGAAGCAAACCTTTGTTTTGCTAACTCAAAATCTCCAGTAATATGATTTTTTATTTCTTCATTGTAAGTTAAACTTTTAGAGTTGTAATCATTTGGTATATTATAAGGTGGATGATTATTTGTACTAAGTGCTACTATAAACTGTTTATTATTTGAATTCTCAAGCTTTTTTAATATATGTGAATATAAATATTCATCAAAAATCCCCCATGGATGAAAATATTCATCTTTATCTTTTGTAACATCTTCTAGGTGATTAAAGATATTAATTTTACCTTCAACATTATCATAGCCTTGATACTTTATAAACTGCCCTAAACTTCTCCATGTTAAATCACCACCATAAATAAAACTTGTTTCATAACCAGAATCTTTATATAAAAATGCAGGACTATATGTAAAACTAGTTTGCTTATAAATAGATTGTGAAAATGCAAAAGAGCCAGGACGGTGAGGTATATTTAAAAGCATTGCTTGTAAACTTGAAATTGTTCCATTTCCAGCTGATATAAAATTTGTAAATAAAGTATCTTCATCAAAATGCTTTTTTAATTCACCTAAAATATTAAATTCTTCACTTTGATATTTTAGTATTGGCATTCCAAAACTTTCTACCATAATTACAACAACATTATACTCTTTATCATCAATTTTTTTCGTTTTATATGTTATATTTTTTAGTAGTTCATTTTTATTTATATCACTAGTTCCTTTATAAACTTCAAATGCTTTTTCAATATTTCCTTTATATCCAGTAGCTTTTAATAAATCATATTTTTTCATAAGATATTTTTCTCTTGCACTTAAAGCATTTGTAAAAGCTCTAAACCCATTATGTGATATTTTATTTATAAACTCATTTGTTGATATATTTGGAATCATTTTTCCTAAAGGATACATACCAAAAGTACCCCTTATTGCTAGAAAATTCAATATAAATAAAATAAGAAAAATAAGCGCTGAAATTTTAAGACCAAAAAAAGAGTTATAGTTTTTATTTTTAATATCAAAAATCTTTTTTATACAATAAAATAAAAAACTTAAGTAAGCAAAGAAAATAGCTAAAATTAAAATCACATTATAATTTTGCCAAAAAGTAATCATCAAAGCTTTAGTATCATCATCTAAAAGACCAAAAAATAAAATATTAATATGCTCTTTAAAGTATGAATAAAACCCAAAATCAGCACATAAAAAAAGGCTTACTACAAAATAACAAATAAAAAGATAATAAACTAAAAACTTTTCAAAATATGTTAATAACATATCTTTTTTTACATAATATAATATTATAAGAATTATTGTTGGTATTGCTTGAATATAGCCAATAACAGTTAAATCAATCCTAAAACCAAGAAAAAAAGCGTTAAATATATCTAAGTACAAACCCTCTAAACTATTAAGTGAAGAATAGTAATTAAAAAAGACAAGTCTAAAAATTGACATAAAAACTAAAAATAGTATATGTGCCAGTAAAAGCTTTTTAAAAATATTTAGTACATTTGAGATAATTATTTTATTCATTTTTTATCCATTTTCAAATTATATAAACTATCAAATAGTTTAAAAAAGCTTTTAACATCACTTCCTAAAAATTTATTAATAAAGTTTATTTTACTTAATTTTATTAAAATTGATATTTTTTTTGCAAGTTTATTTAGTTTTGATTTAAAGTCGTAGTTTTTTGTTAAATTTATATAGTTATCAATAATATCTTCATAATCTATTTCTACATTTGCTTTTATTTTTGTTAAAGATAACAAAAAAAGTAAAAAATCTCTATATTGCAAAGTTTTTAAATCAATATTTTTATCAAAGCTATCTTCTAAATCAATTACATATACTTTATTATTTTTGTATGTTAAGTTTCTTGATTGAGCTCCGCCGTGATACTCATTGCAATTATGTATTTGTGCAATAGTCTCAATTGCTTTAGGAATAAAAAAGAAAATATCCTCTTTTTTAGTATCTTTTTTTCTAATATGTGAATGTATAGTTCGTCCACTATCTTCTAAAACAAAAAAATCATCTTCTTTATAAACTACTTTAGGTACATTTATACCTAATGTTTCAAATCTTTTTAATTTAGATGTTTCAAACTCTAATGCTTCTTTTGCACTTTTAAACTCAACTGGTGTAATTATCTCTAATTTAAATATTTTGTAATATAGTTTATGACTTAAAGATGACATCGTAGGTCTTGCTTTTTTAACCCAATACTTTTTATCTTGAAAAACTAGTGAATAAATCTCTTTATCTTTATTTAAAAGATTTTGTTCTTTTACAAAACTGATTAAATCAAGCATATACTTCCCATAAAATTAAAATCCAACACACTAAATGTAAAATTATTGTAAACATAACAGCAGTTGAGCCTATATCTTTTGCAGTTTTTGCTAAAGGTGCAAACTGTTTTGTCACTAAATCTACTACATTTTCAATAGCAGAGTTTATTAATTCAACTATTAAAACTAAAATTCCAGTAACTAAAAGTATTAATTTATAAGTCAAACTTGCATCAATAACTAAAATTCCAGCTATAATAAAAATTGCACAAAAAAGCTCTAATCTAAAAGAGTTTTCTGTTTTTAAAGCATGTTTTAATCCACTTAAGGCATATTTTGTATTTTTAAAAAGATGATATTTGGGTTTATTATTCATTTATTACTTCTTATAAATCTCTTTGTAGAACTGTTTCCATCTTTTATGTTGCCAAAACCAAAAATCTGGTTTATTCCTAATTTGCTCTTCAATTACTTTTGATTGCATAATTGTAAGCTCTTTGACTTTATCTTCTGTTTTAAATTCTATATTTCTTACATCTAAAGGTTCATATACTTTTAAAGTATAATCCCTAAAATCATTCATTTGTGCAAATACAGGTATTATTAAAGCATCAAATTTTAATGCAAGTCTTGAAGTAGAGTCAGTTGCAAGCACTTTTTTATTAAAAAAATCTATTTCAATACCATCTTTAATATGTTGGTCAATTACAACAGCAACATGATGATTGTTTTTTAGAGCTTTTAACATGCCCTTTGCTGCTGTTTTTTTCTCTAGCATTATTATATTGTTTCTATCTCTTGCTTCTATATAAAGCTCATTTATCAATGGATTATCCATTTTTCTATTTACAACTGCTAGAGTTCCAAATTTTAACGCAACATAAGGTAAAGCTATCTCCCATCCGCCATAATGAGCCGTAATAAATATAATCTTTCTATTATTTTCTATAGCTTCTGTAATATAGTGTTCATTTTCAAAATTTGCTTTTTGAAAAAGTTTCTCTTTTGAAATTGATTGGTTTTCAACAAACTCATATATATTAAAAAAAAGTGATTTATATGAGTTAAATCTAATTTGTTCTTTTCTTTCTTGAGAAATAGTATCACCAAACACTAAATCTAAATTTGCTTGTACTATTTTATTATATCTTTTATTAAATTTATCAACTAACTTTGTAGCAAATATTAATAATGGTTTTATTATAAAATAAGGCATAACTGCAAATATAAATCTAAAAATTTTATATAAAAGAAATCTATAATAATCTTTAATTTTTCTCTTCATAAAGAATTTCCTTTGCCATTTTTACGATATTTTTATCATCTATTTCTTTAATTGAAAAATCATTTTTATCCAATTTATATGGATTTACTTTTGTATTTGACTCAATTATTCTATTTATATTTGTTTCATATGTATTTCTATATCCTGGTGTATTACCAAAAAGTGTAATAGATGGTATATTTAAAGCCCAAGCCATATGCGTAGGTCCAGTATCATTACCTATTACCAAGTCTACTTTTGAAACAAGTGCTTTTAAGTTATTTAAATCTAATTTTGGAAGAACTGTTACATTTGAACTTTCATTTGCAATCTTATTTGCAATCTGTTTTTCAGCTTCACTTCCCCAAGCAATTAAATAGTTTTCATTTAAAGAATTTGTAATATTAGCAAATTTTTCATTAGAATACATTTTACTTACCCAGCTAGCACCAATAATTAATAGTATATTTTTTTTATCATTACTTAAAAGTTCATATACTTTTCTATCTTCATTTTTAAAGAATAAAAAAGGTTTTTTATTTAAAATATCTTTTTTTGATATAGTAAAATTTAATGGTTCTGATAAAATCTTTGCATTTCTATCAATTGCATTTCTATCATATGAAATAGTTACTTTTTCATTATATAAACTTGCTGCAAACTTTTCTCTAATTGAAAGCTTACTAAAACCAGCTACTTTTTTACCTACTAATTTTGAAACTATTGCTGATTTTATTAAACCTTGAGCATCAATTACTAAATCATATCGATTTTGTGAATATTTTCTTGCTAATTTTATTTGAGTAAAAAGCTCTTTTTTACTTTTTTTAATACTTTTTAGATTTAGTTCATAAATATTGTCTATATGAGGATTATATTGTAAAACTTTACTAAATGCACCCTCAACAAACCAATCAATTTTCATATTTGGATATTTTGATTTTATAAATTGTAAAGCTACCATTGCATGAATTATATCACCCATTGCAGATAGCTTAATAATTGCAATTTTATTTATTTTTGACATACTATTTCTAATTCTAGCATCTTTGGTACTTCTAATTTATCAAGTGAAGACTCAACTAAAAATGAGTAACAAGGAAGTATAATTTTCAAAGTATTAGCCTCTAAGATATATTCTACTTTTGGTTTTGAATAATCTTGGTTTATCATCAAATTTAAAGAAATCATAAAAGACATCCATTGCATTGTTTCTAGGTTTGGCAATAATTGTTCATATCCTTGTAAATCTTTTTTAGTAGGCAAAGACTTTTTTGAATATTTTATTGTATATGCTACTATAACTCTTGAAGTATGCAAAAAATCATAATTTAAGCCATTTAATATAAAATTAAAAGTATTGTCATTAACTTTATAAAAATTCAGTGTAGTACCAATAGAGTGAAGTTTTGAAGCAACTACTAAAAGTGTTCTAAACTTATCATCCAAGTTATGTATAGGTTTTAAAACTTCAAATATCTTACTTGCATTATTTCCAAAATATGCACTTTGGTTGCCATCTGTTTCAAACCTATCAAGTAGCGATCTTAAACTTATATTAAAATTTGAGGGAAACTTATGATTTGAATTTCTTAACAAGTCACATAAATAAACACCTTCTCTAACACCAACTCCAGAAGTAATAACTTTTTTTGTATTTAATTCTTCTAAAATAGTATTAAAAATAAAAGTTCCCTCTTTTATAGTATCAAATCTATCTTTTTTTATTCCTAGTTTTTTAAGTTCTGTAATATCTTTTGCACTTATTATTGAGTTTATAAGTGATTTATTTGATTCAACATCATAAGTATATCCATGTAATACATCAAGGGGATAAGAGGTATCTTTCATTATTGCTTTAGTAATAGCTCTAATACTTCCACCAATTCCTACAACAGTAGATGGAATACTAATATCTAATTCAAAAATCTTTTTTAAATTACTTGAAATATACTCTTTTGCTTCTTTTACACTTCCTTTGTCAAAAAATAGTTCTTTTAACCTTACTGTTCCTATATTTAAGGAAATTGATTTTGTTATTTGTCCATCTTTTACAAAACAAAATTCAGTAGAACCTCCACCAATATCTACAGTTACAAATTCATCATTATGAAGTAAATTCAAAGCAGCAACACCACCATAGTATGCCTCTTTTTCTCCATTTATAACTTTTATATTTAAGCCTAGTTCTTTTTTCACTCTTGATAAAAAAACTTTCGAGTTTGGTGCATCACGAAGTGCAGATGTTGCAACGCAAATCACTTTTTTTGCTTTAAGTGAATTTGATATATTTAAAAAAGATTTTAATGAATTAAAAGCTCTATTCATAGGAGTTTCTTGAAGGTTGCCACCATTTTCATAGCATCCTTCTGAGATTTTAACCCTACTTTTTGTTTCATTAATCAAATGAAATGCGAATCTACTACTTTTTTGTAATACAACCATTCGCATTGAGTTTGACCCAATGTCTATAATAGTTGTAGTTTTTGCCATTTTATAGCTCTTCTTCTTGTAATTGTTCGAATTTAAATCTTAATTCTTCCATTGTTTCTTGATTATCAGAATCTACAATAATACAATCAACAGGACAAACTTCAATACATGATGGCTCTTCATAATGGCCAACACACTCAGTACATCTATCTGGATCAATAATATATATTGGATCACCCTCTTCTATCGCGTAGTTTGGACACTCATCTCTACATGCATCACATGCAATACATTCATCTGTTATAATTAAAGACATTTACGTACCTAAATCCTAAGTTAAAATAATTAATCTTGGATTTATAACCTAAAGTTTATTAATAGTATCTTTAATTAGATTAAAATCATAGATACTTTTAGCCACAATTAAGAATTCATCATTTTGATAAAGATTTAACTCTTCACACATAAAAACTCCTGCTGCAATATCAAACTGCCTTAAACTACCATGAAATAGAATAAACTTATAGTTTCTAGCATCACATAAAGATAATGCAATAGCTCCTAAACTTCTATATTTTATATTTTTATTAAAAAGTTTTTGACAAAGCTTAGGATGAGTATAAGCTCTTTCAAAAACTCCAAATTTGCTATTTTCTATTTTAAAATTATTTATTGGTTTTAATGTTTTTAATTCAAGTTTTTCAATACCACTATCTTTAGTTTTATAACTTATTATTCCATTAGCTAAATTACAAATTACAGCTGCTATTATTTTATTATTTTCTTCTAATGCCACTGATGTTCCATAATAAGGTAAATTTGAAGCTAAGTTATCACTTCCATCAATGGGGTCAATTATTATATTTGTTTTTTTATTTGAAGATATATATCCACTCTCTTCTGAGTAAATATTTCCATACTTATTCAAATGATTTATGAAAATAGATTCTGCTTTTAAATCAATAGTTAAACTATCATCTCCACCAAAACCTATTTTTCCAGTAGCTTTTATGTCAGTTGAAGACATATGAGTATGTATATACTCATATATCTGTTTATTTGCTTTTATGCAATCTTGAATAAAAGCATTCATATTATGATAATGCTTTAATAATCTCTTTTGCAGCTTCTCTTCCATCTGCTGCTGCTGTTACTGCTAAATGCGCACCTCTTTGACAATCTCCACCAGCAAAATACTTTTCATTTGAAGTTTGGTATTTTTCATTTACTTCAATTCCACCCCATGAATTAGTATCAACTTTTGCTTCTTTTAAAAATTTAGGAACCTCAGGAGAGAAACCTAATGCCATAATAACAACATCAGCCTCTTCAAGATATTCACTTCCCTCAACAATTTTTACTTTTTGTCTTCCTGTTTCATCAGGTTCGCTTAAAGCTGTTTTTTGAACTTCAATTGCAACAGCTTTATTATTTTTTAGTTTTATAGCTTTAGGAGAAGCATTAAAGATATATTCAACACCTTCTTCTTTGGCATTAACAACTTCTTTTTTACTTCCTGGCATATTTGCTTCATCTCTTCTATAAAGGCATTTTACAGATTTTGCTTTTTCTCTAACAGAAGTTCTAACACAGTCCATAGCAGTATCTCCACCACCAATAACAACTACATTTTTATCAGAAACATCAATAAAATCTTCAACTTCTTGTCCAAAATTTCTTTTTTGTATCTTCTTTAAAAAATCAATTGCTAAATGAACATTTGATGCATCTTCACCTTCAATCTTTGCCATTTTTCCTTCAGTTGCTCCAATTCCTAAAAAGATTGCATCAAACTCTTTTTCCAAATCAGCAACTGTTTTATCTTTACCAATTTCACAATTTACATGAAGTCTCATTCCAGCTTCTAAAAGCCAATTAATTCTTCTTTCTACTGAACTTTTATCAAGTTTAAAGCCTGGAATTCCATAAGTTAAAAGTCCACCTGCTCTATCATCTCTTTCAAACATTTCAACAGCAATTCCTTTTCTAAGTAAAAAAGTAGCTGCTGAAATTCCAGCAGGTCCAGAACCAATAATCGCTACTTTTTTATTTAAGTTAATAGGTGCAAATTTAGGCTTCATACCTTTTTCAAAAGCTTGTTCATTTATATGTGTTTCAACTGCACCAATTGATACAGCACCATGTCCTGTATTTAAAGAACAATCACCTTCACATAAAACATCATGAGGACAAATTTTTCCTAAAATTTCAGGAAAAGGAGAAGTCTCATTTGATAAAGCAAAAGCTAGCTCCAAGTTTTTTTCAGCTGTTTGTTTAAGCCAAGCTGGAATAAAGTTATGTAAAGGGCATTTTGAGTGACAGTATGGATCTCCACACTGCATACATCTATCTGACTGCTCTTTTGCTTTGTTTTTTTCAAACACCTCATATACTTCGTCAAAATCTTTTAATCTTTGTAAAACATCTCTTTTATTAGGATTAACTCTTTCAAATTTTGTAAAATTTAACATCTTAATCTCCATTCTCAGGATCTAGTGGTAATACCGTCATATTTTTAGGTTTAACCAACCAGAAATTTCTAATTTCTGCTCTAAAATTATCTAATATTGTTTCAGCTTTTTCACTTGCTGTTTCATTTAAATAATCTACCAATAATCTTTTTAAATATAATCTTTCTCTTTCTGTATCATCTGTATCAATTCTAACTGCTTCAATTAACTCTTGATTCATGTTATCAACAAATGCTTTTTGATCATCATATACAAATGCTAAACCACCTGTCATACCTGCACCAAAATTAATTCCAGTTGGTCCAAGAATCACTGCAATACCACCTGTCATATACTCACAAGCATTATCACCAGTTCCTTCAACAACTGCAATACAACCAGAGTTTCTAACAGCAAATCTTTCACCTGCTGTTGCTCTTACATATAATTGACCACCTGTAGCACCATATAAACAAGTATTACCAATACCAGCAAAATCTTTACCTTGATGTAATGGAGTAATAGTTATCTTACCACCATTCATTCCCTTACCAACATAATCATTAGCAGCGCCTTCTAAATGTAAGTTCATACCTTTACTCAAAAATGCACCAAATGATTGACCAGCAATTCCTTTTAAATTTATATTGATTGTATCTTGTGGTAATCCCTCATCACCATAGTATTTTGCGATTTCTCCTGAGATTAATGCACCAAAACTTCTATTTAAATTACAAATTTGTTCACTAACTTTTACTTTTAAAGTTGGTTTTTCAATTGCTCTATGAACTTTTTTTAATATCTCTTTTTCAAACTTATTTTTATCAAATGGCTCATTTGAATCTTTTTGACAAGTATTAATTCCATCAACTCTTCTTAAGATATTTTGAAAATCGAATTTTTTGGCAAACTCATCATCAATTACTTTTAATAAATCACTTCTACCTATTATTTCTTCCATTGTTTTATAACCAAGTTTTGCAAGAATCTCTCTTACTTCTTGTGCTACAAAATTAAAATATGAAATTAATCTTTCTACTGTTCCTGTAAAATGAGTTCTTAAATCTTCATCTTGTGTCGCAACACCTACAGAACATTTATTTGTATGACAAATTCTTAAAATTTTACATCCAAGCAGTGTAAGTGCTGCTGTACCAAAGGCATAAGATTCTGCACCTAATAATGCAGCTTTAACAACATCAAGTCCAGTTTTAAGTCCCCCATCTGTTTGAACATGGACAAACTCTCTTAAATCATTAGCTTTTAAAGCATTGTGTGCTTCTGAAAGCCCAATTTCCCAAGGGTTACCTGCATGTTTAATTGAACTCATAGGAGCAGCTCCTGTTCCTCCATCTCCACCTGAGATAATAATCTTATCAGCATATGCTTTTGCAACACCTGCTGCAATAGTTCCAACACCAATAGAAGAAACAAGTTTTACTGTAATTTTTGCTCCTGGATTAATTTGTTTTAAATCAAATATCAATTGTGCCAAATCTTCAATCGAATAAATATCATGATGTGGAGGAGGTGAAATCAATGTAACACCAGGTACTGTGTGTCTAAGTGTTGCTATTAAAGGAGTTACTTTATGTCCTGGAAGTTGTCCACCCTCACCTGGTTTTGCACCTTGTGCAACTTTTATTTGCAACTCTTGAGCACTTACTAAATATCCAGGTGTAACACCAAATCTACCTGAAGCAATTTGCTTTATTTTAGAATTTTTTAAAGTGTTAAATCTTTTTGGATCTTCTCCACCCTCACCTGAATTAGAAGCACCACCAATTGTATTCATAGCTTGTGCAATTGCTTCATGTGCTTCTGGAGATATAGAACCACAAGACATAGCAGCACTTGCAAATCTTTTAAATATATTTTCTTTTGATTCTACTTCTGATATATCTATAGGTTCTCTATCAGAATTAAACTCAAAGAAGTCTCTAATAAATTTTTTATCTCTAGTTTGAACTAATTTTTTTAAACTATCAAAATCAGATATTTCTTCTTTTTTTGTGGCATTTTTATTATGCATTGCAGCAGTAGTTTTAGGACCATAATCATGATACTCTCCACCATCAACATATTTATAAAAACCACCTAAGTCAAGTGGAAAAATATGATGATTATCATAATATGCATTATAATGAGACTTTTCTACTCTTTTTTCAATATCTAAATAACAAAGACCTGCTAGTTCACTATGAGCCCCTTCAAAACATTCAGATACAATTTTATCAGATAATCCAATTACATCAAACAATGCAGAGTTTCTATAACTAGCAACTGTAGAAATACCCATTTTAGACATGATTTTCAATAAACCAGCATCCAGTGATTTTTGAGTATTTTTAAGAAGTCTTTGCATCTCATATTTTAAGATATTTTTTCTTTCATATAAACCAACTACTGTTGCATACATCATATATGGATAAATAGCAGTTACTCCAAAACCTAATAATACAGCTGCCATATGAGGATCATAAACTTCCCCTGTAACAGAAACTAAACAAACACAGTGTCTAACACCCTCTTTTAGTAAAAGTTGATTTATATAACCAACAGCCATAGCCATAGGAATAAGTTTTTTTGATTTACTAACTTCTCTATCATCTAAAATAACTACTGTTATTTTATCCTCTTTTACTGCATTTACTATTTTTGCTCCAAGCTCTTTTAAACTTGTTTCTAAATCGCTTGTAAAAGTTGTACTAAAAGATCTATTTTTATAATACTCATCATATCTAGGAGATTTTGAATTTCCAAATGAGTATAAAATATCATATTTCTCTTTCATCAAAATTGGACTTGAAACTTTCAATCTTTTTGCAAACTCTACTTTTTCATCCAAAAAGTTATGAAGTCTTCCAAATCCTGTTTCTAAAGACATTACTACTTTTTCTCTGTATGGATCTATTGGAGGGTTTGTAACTTGTGCAAATTTTTGTCTAAAGAAATCTGTGAAATTTCTATTTACTTTAGAAAATGCAGCAATTGGAGTATCATCACCCATAGAACCTACAGGTTCTTTACCATCTTTTGCCATTGGCTCTATAATTTGATCTATTGCTTCATAAGTAATATTAAAGTATTTTTGTCTTTTTTCAAGTTCTTCAACTTTATAGTCACCCCACTCTAAAAATGACTCATCTATATATTCTTGTAGATATTTCATACCACTATTTAGCCATTTTGAATAGTTTTGAGATGATTTTAAATAATCATTTATATCATTCTCTTTTAATATCTTTCCATACTTAAGATCAACTCCAATCATCTGTCCTGATTGTAATCTTCCTCTTTCTAATATCATCTCTTCATCAATATCTAAAGTACCATATTCAGAAGTTATATAAAGTTTTTCATCTTTTGTAATTACATACTTTGATGGTCTTAATCCATTTCTATCAATTAAACAACCAATATGTCTTCCATCAGTTAATGAAACGGCCGCTGGTCCATCCCAAGCTTCCATAGCAGCTGCTGTATATTCATAAAATGCTCTTAAATCAGAGTCCATATGTGGAGAGTTTTGCCAAGGTGCTGGAATTAAACTTCTTGCAGCTTTGAAAAAATCCACTCCATTTGCTACCATAAATTCAAACATATTATCCAAAGAAGCAGAATCTGAACTTCCTTCTTGTAAAATAGGTAAAATTCTTTTTATCTCTTCATCTGTAAAAATTTCAGATTTGATATTTTCAGATTTTATTTCTACACTAAATCTATTTGCTTCAACAGAGTTAATCTCTCCATTATGTGCAATTGTTCTAAAAGGCTGAGCCAATTTCCATTGAGGAAGTGTATTAGTTGAAAATCTTTGATGAAATAAAGCAAATGAGATTTTAAAATCTTCATCTCTTAAATCAACATAAAAATGCTTAATATGCGTAGGCATAACAAGCCCTTTATACGCAATAACTTTTGAAGAAAATGTAGGGATATAAAAATCTTTTTTATCTTTTAATTTATGCTCACACTCTTTTCTTGTTAAGTATAGCATCGCTTCAAATCTTTTTGATGACATTAATGTACTTGGTGTTACAAATACTTGAAAAATAGTTGGTAAAGTATTTAAAGCTTGTTGTCCAAGTGCATTAGTATCTACTGGTACTTCTCTTGTCATAAGTACTTTTAAGTCATTATTTTCACAGAACTCTTTAAATACATCAATATCTTTTGAGTCTTTAGTAAAAATCATAGCTACAGCGTAAGTTTCTGGTAAATCAATACCATGTTCACTAGTAACTTTTCTCATAAAATAATCTGGCATTGAAAGAAGTAACCCAGATCCATCTCCTGTTTTTCCATCCGCTGCTACTGCACCTCTGTGCATCATTCTTTCTAGCGAAGTGATAGCATCTTCTAAATTATTATGGCTAGGCTTATTTTTCAAATGTGCTAATAAACCAAAACCACAGTTATCTTTAAAAGATGTTAATAAGTCTAAGTTAGAACCCATCATTTTCCTTTTTATTAATATAGTATAATTATTTCATCCCTTATTAAAAGTTTAATAATATATCTAAACAATATTTAAAAAATGGTTAAAAATCATGTATAAGCAGTTATTAAGCTTAAATTTGTTGCATAAAATGTGGTTACATAGAGGTAACCTAATAATTTTCATTAAATTTTTATATTTTAAACAAAATATTTTACTCTTTATTCAAAAAAATAAAATAATTATTTCTTTTTTTTATCAATTTTTAGTTTCTATTTTTAAGTTCTAATTAATAATAATAAAACTTTTAGGCTTATTGCTATTTTCATGCTATTTTTCTTGATTTTTTACATAATTAACATATGCTCAAATATCGACATTCTGGTATCTTGATTAATTTTAAAAGAGAAATTTTAAAATTTACTATTTTTTACATAATAAGTACATAATTTTACATTATAATTTTCTGTTTAACAAAATCAAGGAGTAAAAATGACAAAAATCATGAAAGGTATAGTATCTAGTGCTGTTGTTGCATCAGCATTATTTTTTACAGGTTGTGGTGACAACAAAGGTGACTCAAAAGAGGCTAAAGCTTCAGGAGAAACAAGTAAACAAACTTATACACTTAAGTTTTCACATGTTGTAAGTGCTAATACACCAAAAGGTAAAGCAGCTGATTATTTTGAAAAAAGATTAGAAGAGTTAACAAATGGTCAAATTGATGTTCAAGTTTACCCATCTTCTCAATTATATAATGATAATTCAGTATTAAAAGCACTGAAACTAGATTCAGTTCAAATGGCTGCACCAAGTTTTTCAAAATTTGGTAAAATAGTTCCTCAATTAGCTTTATTTGATTTACCATTTTTATTTAAAGATATCGACCACTTACACAGAGTACAAGATGGTGAAGTAGGTACTGCACTTAAAGATATGGTAACAGATAAAGGATATAAAGCATTGTCTTTTTGGGATAATCACTTTAAACAATTTTCATCATCTGTAAAACCTATTTTATTACCAGAAGATGCTGCTGGTCAAAAATTTAGAATTATGTCTTCAAAAGTTTTAGAAGCACAATTCCATGCAGTTGGAGGAAATCCTCAAATGATGCCATTTTCTGAAGTATATTCTGCTTTACAACAAGGTGTTATTGATGCGGCTGAAAACCCAATTTCAAATATCTACACTAAAAAGTTTCATGAAGTACAAAAATATTTAACTATTTCTAACCATGGTTATTTAGGTTACTTAGTTGTAATGAGTGAAAAATTCTGGAACTCTTTATCACCAGAATTACAAGCAAATGTTGAGCAAGCAATCAAAGAAGCTACTGAAAAAGAGAGAGAGTACGCAGAAGATTTAAATACAGAACAATTCAACTTAATTAAAGAGTATGCTAAAGAAACTGGAAAATTAGAAATCTTTACATTAACACAAGAGCAAAGAGATGCTTGGAAAAATGCAGTAAGCAAAATTTATCCAGACTTCTATGACAAAGATGTTATTGGTGAAGATCTAATTAAGAAAACGTTAGCAACGGAATAGTTTATTATGACTTTATTTAATGTTATTAGCAAAATAATAGGTCATATAAATCAAAAAATCGCAGTAATGGGAATCATTACTGGGGTTACTGTAGCATTTGTCAATGTTGTAGCTAGGTATTTATTTGATGCTTCATTTTCTTGGGCAACAGAATTAACAATTTTTTCATTTTTATGGAGTGTGTTTTTTGCAGCCGCTTACTGCTTCAAAAAAGATGCGCATATTGCTGTTACTATTGTTTTAGATGTTGTACCATCAAGAGTTGCAAAAATTATGCTTGTAATATCACATTTAATAACATTTGTCTTTTTATGTGCAGTATCATATTTTGGATATAAATATCTATTACTTGTAATTGAATTAGATGAAAGATCTATTGATTTATGGGATATGCCAATGTGGATAGTATATTTGGTTATACCAGTATCTTTTGCATTTGGTGCATATAGAGTTGCTGAGAGAATTCATGCAATTTTAAATACAAGTCATGAAAAAATCTTAAAAGAGAGTGAAGCTGAACATGTACTAGCTGACATGGGTATGGGTGCAAAAGAGCATAAGGATAATGAAAACGTGAAGAACTTAAATAAAATGGTTAAAGAAGTTGAGAAAAAAACAGGAGGAATGCTATGAGTGTAGCTGTATTATTTGGTATATTTTTCTTCCTAGTTATTTTAGGTACTCCAATAGCTATTTGTTTAGGTGCTGCAACATTTGTTACATTAGTTTTATTTACACCAATTTCACCTGTTGAAATTTCTTCAATGATGTTTGATAAGATTGAGCATTATTCACTTATGGCAATACCAATGTTTATTTTTGCAGGTAATTTATTAAGTAAAGGTAGTGCTGCACAAAGAATTATTGAATTTGCAAAATCAATTGTAGGGCACTTACCAGGTGGTTTACCAATCTCTGCAATTTTTGCATCAATTATTTTTGCAGCTGTATCAGGAAGTTCACCAGCAACAGTTGTTGCTATTGGTTCTATTATGTTTGGTGCAATTATGCAAGCTGGATATCCTAAAAGATACGCAGTTGGTACTATTGCAACAGCAGGTTCATTAGGGATTTTAATTCCACCATCAATTGTACTAATTGTATATGGTGTAACAGCAGAAGTTTCTATTGGAAAACTATTTATGGCAGGTGTTGTTCCTGGGGTTATGCTTGGTATTATGATGATGGTTGTAACTTATATTGGTGCTAGAAGATTAGGATTCGAAAGAACTGAACCACAACCTTTTAGAGTGCGATTAAGTAAAATGAAAGATGCAGCATGGGGTCTTATGACAATTGTTATTGTAATAGGTGGTATCTATGGAGGTATCTTTACACCAACAGAAGCAGCAGCAGTTGCTTGTATGTGGGCATTTTTTGTATCTGTATTTATTTATAAAGATATAAAAGTAACTGAACTTTATACAACAGCATTAGAATCAGCAAAAACTACTGCTATGATTATGTTTATTATTGCCAATGCTATGTTATTTGCACATTTTTTAACAATTGAGAATATTCCTCAAGCAATTACAGAAGCATTAATTGAAGCAAATGTAAACAAATATATGTTCTTACTAATGGTTAACTTGTTACTAATTTTAGCAGGTTCATTTATGGAACCAAGTGCAATTATTATGATTATGGTACCACTTTTACTTCCAGTAGCAGTTGCTCTTGGAATTGATCCAATTCATTTTGGTATTGTAATTACTATTAATATGGAATTAGGTATGGTGTCCCCACCAGTTGGGTTAAACCTGTTTGTTACTAGTGGACTTACAGGTATGTCAATAAAAGATGTAATTGTTGCAGCTTTCCCTTGGACTTTAACAATCTTTGTGGGACTAATAATTACTACATATATTCCTCAAGTTGCATTATGGCTACCAAACCTAATGTTTGGATAATATTAGATTTATATTCTATTTAATATTAAAAAAAGCAAGAGATATCTCTTGCTTTTTTTATTTAATAAAGGTAAAAAATGGAAACATTTCTAAATGAAGCAATAAGCTTTAGTGTTATTGCTTTAGTTGTATTATTACTTGCATATTTAACAAAGAAAAAAGAAGATCAATTAAAAAATAAAGATAAAGAATAGATCTATTTTTTAGGAACAACTATTTCAAATCTTGCTCCATCATTTATATTTTCAACTTTTAACTTACCTTTTATATTTTTTTCTACAATAATTTTTGACATATAAAGTCCTATACCTGTTCCATCACTATCACTTTTTGTAGTAAAATAAGGCTCAAAGATTTTTTCAATTGGATTTACTTTTATACCTTTTCCATTATCATGAATAAAAAGACTTATATCATTTTCATTCTCTCTTGCAAAAATCTTTATATTGGGTTTATCTATTTTATTTAAAATAAGTACATCTTTTGCGTTTGAAAGTAGATTTAATACTACTTGCTCAAACTCATTTAAATATGTGTTAATTTTTAGATTTTTATCTATATTTATAGTTATTTTTATTTTATTACTACTTAAAGCACTTGATAAAATCGTAATAACTGACTCTACTGCATTATTTAGTAAAAAAGTCTCTTTATCTTTTTTAGGCATAAAAAAGTTTCTAAAATCATCAATAGTATGAGACATATAATCAATAACTTTTTCAGCTTCTTGTGATTTTTGTTGCATTGTTTGTTCATCTAAACTTTTCATACTATATTTAAATTTTATAAACATCAAAATAGATGATAACTCTGAAAGTGGTTGTCTCCATTGATGTGCTATATTTGAAATCATCTCACCTAAAGCAATAAATCTTGATTTTTGAACAAGAAGTTGCTCATGTTCTCTATTTTTATTAACCTCTTCTTTGACTTTCATCTCTAGGTTTTGATTTAATTGCATTAGCTCTTTAGATTTAGCTTTTACTTTATTTTGATAGTTTTGTAAAACATCATCTATTTTTTCTGAAACTAAAATAGATATTACTATTGCTATAGTAAGAAAGAGTAAAAAAACTAATATATTTTGTACTACTTGTGTTTTAACCCTTTGTTTTAAGTCTTTTCTTTTTAATGCAATCTCTTTTTCTATATCATCTGTATAAACTCCTATTGAGATAACCCAATTCCAATGATTATATAATTTAAAATAAGATACTTTTTGTTTTATTTCATTTGATTTTGGTTTTTTATAGGCGTATTGATTAAAAGAGTCACCTTTTTTCCTAATGCTATTCATAAACTCTTCTCTAAATTTTTTCCCATCAGCATCTTCATATTTTGTAGAGATTAACTTTCCTAATAAATCAGGTCTATTTGGATTAACAATCATTTTTGCAAAACCATCTCCACCATTCATATTTTGTATTTCATATACAAAAAAATAATCACTTCTTTTTTCTTGAAAAGAGATATTATTTAATAATCTAATTGCTTCTTTTTTAATAGCATCTTCTGTTTTGTTCTCTTGTGTGATATTATAATTTAAAATATCAATTACAGTTTCAACTTGCTTTTTTAATATCGCTTTTTGATTATTATAATACTCATTTACATATTTATCCATTTGCAATTCAAAATTTTTATTTGTATTTTTTACATAAAAATATGAAATCATAAAAATCATTGAAGACATGATTATTATAAAAACATAAATTATCATTTTAGATATATTTTTTTCTGTTATTAGTTGCAAGATAATTTCCACTCTTAATTTTATATTTCAATACTTCAAGTTTATGCATTGATTAGGCTTTTTTTGATATGATACCATATCTTTTCTAATAAGGATTTTACTATGAACCAAGACTTAATTAAGCAATTAAGTAGTTTTAATTTATTATATGTTGAAGACGAAGATGGAATTAGAAATAATATTTTTGAGATTTTAAGACATATGTTTAAGAATTTATATTTAGCAAAAAATGCAAAAGATGCTTATAAATTATATCAAGATAAAAAACCTGATTTAATTATTACTGATATTAGAATGCCAAAAGAATCAGGAATTGATTTAATAAAAAAAATTAGAAAAACCGATTCAAAAGTCAGAGTTATAATTACATCTGCGCATACTGATTTAGAGTATATGCTAGAAGCAACAGAATTACACCTTGTAAAATATATTATAAAACCAATTACAGAAGCTAAATTAACAGAAGCACTTGAGGCTTTTATAAAAAGTTATGCAGCCGCTCCTGTTTATAATCTTATTCCAAAATGGATTTATGATGAAAGTAAATCATGTGTAACAGGTCCAGATGTAGAACACATCTTAACAAAAAAAGAGAATGCTTTTTTAAAGTTACTAATAAATAAAAATAGAATCATTACATACCAAGAGATGGAAACACAAATTTGGGATGATGCAAATGTCATGACTCCAAATGCAATGAGACTATTTATAAAAAACTTTAGAAAAAAACTACCTAAAGGTATTTTAAAAAATATTCAAGGCACAGGGTATAGGCTAGTTACTTAAGTTCTAAAAACTTATCAATAGCACTTGCCTCACCCTCTTTTAACTTTCTTAACTCTATAAAGTATCCATGACCTAAATAAATTATAAAGAAAACCGCGGAAAACAGTGTAATAAAAGGAATCATTGATAACATATAAAGTAAGAAAGTTCTTATTCTAAAACTGTTTTTCTCTTTTTTATGTATTAAAAAATAATCTTCATCACTTAAAATTGTTGATGCAACATCATGATTTAATAGTTTATGGAAAAAATAGTAAAATGGTATATTAAAAGCAATAACATTAACTAATGGTATAAAATATAAAGGAATAAATAAAATAAATAAAAATATCATCATAAAAGTACTTTTTGCTAAAACAAAAAGTGGTGTTAAAATAGTTCCATGACCATCCATTTTTAAATCACTATAATGTCTTTTATGCAAAGCTTTTAAAATAAAAGGTGTTAAAAAACCAATAATTGCAAGAGTTAAAAATACTGAAAACATCATAACAAATATAATTCCAATTGTATAAACTAAAAAAGCAACAATCCATGCAGTAACCGAATATTGAAGTAAAAAAGTAGCCCAATCAAAATAAAATGGTGCATTTTCAGGTGCTGTTATTTCTTGTCCATTTTGTGCTTGTGTTATAACTATTTGCAAAGAATCCATTCCATAACCAGCTGCACTAAAAAATAGTATATACATAATAAATAAAGTAAATATTAAAGGTAAAATTGCAAACTTTAACATCTTTTTTGTAAAAAAATCTCTAATACTTACTTTAACTAAATCTAATTCATTCATTAATTTTCCTCGTATAATAAATTTATCAAGTTACTAGATCAAATAAGAGTAGTAATCTGATAGTTATTTAGACTTTGGTAAAGTTAAATATTGTTTTACCA
>NZ_JBSRRO010000033.1:0-29366 GCF_055140965.1 Malaciobacter sp. | reverse complement strand
CTCTAAATCTAGTAGTTTAGATTTGAAAATAGAGCTTGATTATAATGATGAGATAAGCTATTTATCAAAAAAGATAAATGAGATGCTATATTCAATAAATCTAAAGCAACATGAAAATTTAAAAAAACAAAGAGATTTTTTACAATCAGTTTTAGATACACAAAAGAATATTATATTAATTACTGATGGAAAAGATATTCATACTACAAATAAAAAGTTTGTAGATATATTTAAATCAAAAGATGAGTTTTTAACAAATATTGCATTATTGGATAATAAAACACAAGACAATTTAGTAAAAATTGCAAAAAAATATGATTCGTATGAAAAGCCTGCAAAACTAAAAATAGAAGATGAACTTAAGTATTTTACTTTTGATGTTCAAAAACTTGATATGCAAAAATATCTTATATGTATGGATGATGTTTCAAAGTATAATGAAAAGATTTGTCATTTAGAACAAAAAGCTTCAATGGATGAATTAACTCAAGTTTATAACAAAAGTACAATTACAACAATGCTAAATTGTTGGTTGGAGATTAGAAGTTTTTGTTTGATTATATTTGATATAGACTATTTTAAAAATATAAATGATACTTATGGACATTTTGTTGGAGATTGTGTTTTAAAAGATTTAGCAAGTCTAATACGAAATATATTGCCAAAAAATGATATTTTAGGAAGATTTGGGGGAGAAGAGTTTATTGTTTTAATAAATGATAATAGTAGTAATAATATAATAAGTATTGCAAATAGATTAAAAAAAGAGGTGGAAAATAAAAGATTTATTTATGATGATGCTTTAGTTAATCTTACTATTAGTCTTGGAACTACTTTTTGCATAAAAGGTGAGAGTTATCAAGATGTTTATAAAAGAGCAGATGAAGCATTATATGAAGCAAAAAATAGGGGAAGAAATAGAGTTTGTTTTAAATAGTCATTCTCATTTTGGGCTTCATTTTGATAATGAGTGCTGATTTACATTAAGGTAAGCTTAAATTTAATTTGGCAAAACTACAATATTAAAGGATGATTTTGATAAAAACTGAAGATATTATAAAAATAGCAAGTTATTTTACTATTGTTGCTCACTCTCCTGGAAGATTAAGAGTAAGAGTAAACCCAAAAATCAAAAATGAAAATAGTAATATATCAATAGAAGATATTGAGCAAATTCCAAATAAGATAAAAGGAATTAAAAATATAAAAGTAAATAAAGTTATTGCTTCTGTTACAATTACATATGATGCAAATATTTTTAAACCTGAGGTTTGGGAAGACTTGATAAATAAAAGAAATTTAGATGAAATTACACAAATAATAAACAATCTTGCAAAGGAGGTGATGTAGTGGTAAATTATGATGAGGATATTTTAATATCCCAAAAAGTTGATGTAAATAGTGAACAAACTATCGAAGCCCAAGTTTTAAGAATTGCTGTATATGATGAATTTAAAGCATATGAAACATACAGTAAAATTATTGAAAAATTTGGTGCAATACACCCTTTTGTAAATATAAAAGAAGCAGAAGCAGTTCATTATAGTGCATTGATGCCTCTTTTACAAAAATATAATGTAGAAGTTCCAGTTAATGATTGGGCATTAAAAGTGCAAGTTCCAAAAACTTATATTGAGTGTTGTGAGCTAGGAGTTGCAAGTGAGATAAATAATATTGCAATGTATGATCATTTGATTTTACATACAACACAAAGTGATATAAAAGATACACTTTATAAACTACAAGCAGCATCATATAACAACCATCTTCCTGCTTTTAGAAAGTGTGTTTTAAATCACTACAATGGCATAAATCAAGGTAGTAGTTTAAATAGTGTGGAAGATATGATGTCAAAAGCAAGTGAATATCAAATGCTTTTAGAAGATATAGCTTCTGGAAATATGGATCAAAACAAACTAACTGAATTATTTTCTAAATTAAATATTTCAATGATTAGTGGAGTAGGTTTAGGAGCAGCATTAGTTGCATTTATAAATAATTATCAAGAAAACAAGGAGTAAATTATGGCATTACCATTTATAGCTGGATTAGCAATTGGAGCAGGGGCAGTTTTTGCTTATAAAAATAGTGATAAGTTAAAAAGCAAAACAAAAGAGTTACTTGAAAAATCTAAAGAGTTTACAGATTCAACAATTGAACAAGGTAAAGAAGCAGCTGATGAAGTAAAAAGTACAATTGAGGCTACTAAAGAGTGTATTAAAGAGAAAAAAGAAGCAAAGAAGTTAGAAGAAGCTCAAGTTGAAAAAATAGAGAAAAAGGAAAATGAATAATGCAAAATGGCTTAATTAATACAGGTGAACCAAGAAATATTATGGGTCATATTGTAAGTGGTGCAGTTGCAAGTGCAGTTGTATCTGGAACTATTAACTACAAAAAAGCAAAAGAGAAGAAATTATCTTCAAATGAAGCTATTCAAGATACTGTAAAAAAGACAGCTCAAGGCGCAATAGCAACAGGAACTGCAATAGCAACTGCAAATCATATTGGTCAACAAGGTGGATTTTTAAAAGCATTAACAGCTTTAAGTGTTGGTATGGCTGGAATTTATGCTGTTGAAGTTATTGATGATAAATTAAATAGCAAATATGAACAACTAGAAGCTAGTTGTTGTGATGAAAATTTTTTAGAAGAGGGAATCAATGAATAATATGAATAATCAAATGAATAATCAAAATATGTATGATATGAATATTGAAAATAGTAGAACAAACCAACAAGGTGTAAACTTAAATCAAAATCCATACATAAATCAAAATGTAAATCCTAATATTCCAGTACAAAATCAAGGAGTTAATACAGGATTTAATAGCGGTGATTTTGTAAAAGGTGCATTAATTGGGGCAGCTGTAACTTATCTTCTAACAAATAAAGGTGCACAAGAAAATATAATGAAAGCAGTATCAAAGGGAAGTGAACTTTTTCAAGCTGGAATGGAAGAGATGAAAGAGAGAATGGAAGATGCTAAAGCTGCTATGGAAACAAATCAAGAATAAAGATAATATATGAGTAATAATAGTTTTGTAAAAGTACATGAAACACCAACTAGATTAAGATATAAATACTCTTTATTAAAAGAAGATTATATTGATGAAAATATCTTAACTTCATATTTAAAAAATATTGATGGAGTTGAAAGTGTTCGTGTAAACAAAAAGGCTACAAGTGTAATTTTTAGTATAAGTAAAAGTGTTGCTAATGTTATAGAAAAAACATTGCAAGAACTTACACTGGATGATTTACTATCAACTAATTGTGAAAACAATGCAGTTTGTGTAAATTGTATTAGTGATGAAAAACCAAGCTTAAATGGTGTATTAAGAGCTAGTTCTGCTTTAGTTGCAGAAAGATTTATTAAAAGTAATTTTACTAAAGCAACTGTTACTACTGCTGCTGCTACACCTATGCTTATTGAGGGAACAAAAGAGTTTTTTGAACTTGGGTTAACTTCAAAAGTATTAGAAAGTGCTGCTGTTGGTATTTCTGTATTTAGAAGAGATTACTTAGCTGCTAATTCAACAAATGCAATGTTAGAGCTTGGTGAATATATAGAAGAAACAACAGTTCATAAAAGTGATGATTTATTAAAAGAGCTTGCAAAGCCAAATGTAAAAGAGGCTTGGATTGAAAAAGTTAAAGATGGTAAAAAAGTTGAAGTATTAGTTAAAACAGAAGATATACAAATTGGTGATATAGTTATTGTTTCAGCAGGAAGTACTGTACCTGTTGATGGACATATAGTTAATGGTGATGCAAGTGTAAACCAAGTTTCCATGACAGGTGAAGCTGAGCCTGTGAAAAAAGCAAGAGGTGATAGAGTTATCTCTGGAACAGTTTTAGAAGAGGGTAGACTTAAAATATGGGCTGAGCATGTTGGAGCTAATACAGCAACACAAAGAATAAAACACTATATTGAAAGTTCACTAAATGAAAAGTCATCAATTCAACTAAAAGCTACAAGATTAGCAGATAAATTAGTTCCTGTTACTTTAGGATTAGCTGGTTTATCATATGTTGTTACTAAAGATTTTGAAAGGGTAGCTTCAATTTTACAAGCTGATTACTCTTGTGCTTTAAAACTTGCTACTCCAGTTGCTTTTAAATCAACTATTTCAAAAGCTGGGCATGAGGGAATAATGATTAAAGGTGCTAAATCTATTGAAGCCTTATCAAATGTTGATACTTTTATTTTTGATAAAACAGGAACTTTAACTCAAGGTGATTTAGAAGTAATTGAAGTTGATCCTTATGATGAAGAGTGGACAGAAGAAGAGTTACTTAATCTTACTGCAAGTACAGAAGAACACTATTTTCATCCAGTTGCAGAAGCAGTTGTAAAAGCAGCTAAACAAAGAGGTTTTGTTCATATGCACCATGAGGAGGTTGAGTTTATAGTTGCCCATGGAGTAAAAACAGAAGTTGATGAGAAAAATGTTGTTATTGGTAGTAGACATTTTTTAGAAGATGATGAGAAAATTGATTTTTCTAAATATCAAGATAGAATAAATAAAAGTTTAGATGAAGGAAAAACTTTACTTTATGTTGGTTTTGATAATAAACTTTTAGGAACAATTGCTTTAAGTGATAAAATAAGAGATAACTCAAAACAATCAATTGAAAAGTTGAGAAAATTGGGTGTAAAGCATATGGTAATGTTAACAGGTGATGTTGATAAAAAAGCACAACAAGTTGCAAAAGAGTTAGGCATTGATGAGGTTTATTCAGAACTTTTACCAACTGATAAAGCTTCAATTGTTAAAAAGATGAAAGAGCAAGGAAGAAATGTTGCTTTTGTAGGTGATGGTATAAATGATGCACCTGCATTAATCTCTGCAAATGTAGGTATTTCTATGAGTAAAGGTGCAGATATTGCAAAAGCGACTGCTGATGTTAGCTTATTAAAAGATGATATTGATGCAGTAGTTGAAGCAAAAGAGTTAGCAAATAAAACTATGAGTTTAATTAATACCAATTTTAAAGCTACAGTTGGAATAAACTCAGGAATTTTAGCAGGAGCAACTATTGGAGCATTTTCTCCTATAGTTACAGCAGTACTACATAATGGTACTACAATAGGATTACTTTTAAATTCAATACGAGGGGTAAAAGTAAAAAGGTAAATATCTATTATGATAATTAATATCAGTTTTATTTAAAGAGAAAATAGGTAAAATAGTGATAATTATTATCATAAGGAGAAATTATGCCTTTCATTTTACCTTTGGCTACTGCTTTAACAGTAGCATTAACATACGAGACTTTAAAAGGAACAAAAAATACAATCCAAAGAAGACAAAGACGACAAAGAAGGAAAAAAGGAAATGGAATTTGATCAAGAAGTAAAAAAAGAAGTTGCTAAAATAGGAATGACTGCGACTCTTGGGGCAACGGTTGTAACTTCTATGTTTATGAAAAATAAAGTTGCAAAAAAGACCCATATTGTTGCAGGAGCGGCCTTTTGTGGATTTGCTTTATGGCACCATTTACTTTATCAGCCCGATAAGAAAAAGAAAAAGCTGAAAGAAAAATAAAATTTTCTTATAAAACTTAAGTTGAAATTTTTGTTAACTTTAGATATACTATAATTATTTATAAAATTTTAAGGGCGTATTTTAATGACAAACAATAATAATGAAGAAGTAATAGAAGAGCTTAAAAGAATAGTAAAACAAAAAGGCTTGAAATATACAGAACAAAGAGAGATTGTTTTAGATATTCTTATTAATGCAGAAGACCATTTAAGTGCTGAAGATGTTTATAATCAAATTAAAACTAAATATTCAGATTCAAATATTGGTATTGCTACAGTATATAGAGCTTTAGGATTTTTAGAAGAAGTAAATCTAATAACATCTATTGCTTTTGGAACAGAGGGTAAAAAATACGAAAGTAATGCAAAATCTCACCATGATCATTTGATTTGTACTTCTTGTGGTAAAATTGTAGAATTTTTAGATGATGAAATAGAAAAAAGACAAGATAGAATTGCAAAGAAAAATAAGTTTAAAATTACAAGTCACTCAATGCAACTATATGGAACTTGTAAAGATTGTCAAGAAGAGAAATAATTTGAACTATTAAGGAGAATAAAAACTCCTTAATAATTAAAGTATATCTGCTTTAATTTGTTCGCTCCAATTATCAATTCTTTCATCAGTTAAATCATCTTGGTTATCTTCATCAATAACTAAACCTACAAATTTATCATCTTGTACAGCAGTTGATTCTTCAAATTCATATCCATCTGTTGATGTAAATCCAATAACATTTGCACCTTGTTTTGAAACTTGTTCATACATTGTTCCAAGTGAATTTACAAAAGTATCATCATAACCCTCTTGATCACCTAATGCAACTAAAGCTACAGTTTTATTTGAAAAATCGATTTTTTGAAATTCATCCCATGCTTCATCCCAATCATCTTGCAAATCACCATCACCCCAAGTTGAAGTAGCAATTATTACTTTATCATAATTGGCAATTTCTTTAACATCTTCTTGATTGTCAGTTATATTATATGAATTTTCTAAACCCAATTTATCTATAATCTTACTTGCAATTTCTTCTGTATTTCCTGTGCTACTTGCATAAAATATTGCAGTTGCCATAATATATCCTTTTAATATTTTTGAAATTATAATCATAATTTTATTAAAATAGGATAAAAATAGTCTTATTTTAAATGAATGTTAATTTTGTTAATAAAAAATTAAGATGTAGCATGTAACATATCTGCTCTTATCTGCTCTGTCCAATTTTTTATTCTTTGATTTGTTAGTTCTGCTTGATTGTGTTCATCAATAACTAAGCCCACAAATTTATTATCAATTACTGCTTTTGATTGATTAAATTCATATCCTTGTGTTGATGTAAAGCCAACAATATTTGCACCACTTTTACTTAAATCATCATAAACATATCTCATAGCATCAGCAAATTCATCAGGATACTTTTTTTGATCACCCAAACCAAAAATTGCAACAGTTTTTCCTTTAAAATTTATGTACTTAAAATCATCCCATATCTTTTGCCAATCTTTTTGCATTTGACCATGATCCCAAGTTGATACCCCAAAAATTATATGCTTATAATCAGAAATATACTCACTTCCTGTAAGACTTATATCAAAAACTCTTATTTCATCTAAAGCAAAAGATATTTTATTTGCTACCTCTTTTGCGTGACCACTTTTACTTGCATAGAATATTGCACATGTCATAGTAACTCCTTTGCTTTAAAAATCTATTAATATATCTTAGAATAATAAGTTTAAAAATAGCATAAATAAATAAAGCTTTATGAAAAGTTTTATTTTGATTATGTATTATTGTAATAAATAAATAATATTGAGGTTTAAATGCAAAAAGAAGAATATCTTTTAAATTTATTATCTAACAAAAAAGTTTTATATGCAGAAGATGAAGAGGGAATACAAAAAAATGTAATACAAATATTAGAACTATTCTTTAGTGAAGTAATTAGTGTAAATGATGGACAAGAAGCTTTAGATTACTATTACTATAATAAACCAGATGTTGTTATTTTAGATATTTGTATGCCAAAATTGGATGGAATTGATGTTGTGACAAAAATTAGAGAAGATAATAAAAAGGTTCCTGTGATTATTTTAAGTGCACATACTGAGCAAGAGTACTTGTGGCGTGCTATTGAACAAAAAATTTGTAAATTTTTAATCAAACCATTTTCAAAAAAAACAATTATTGAGGGTTTGTTAAGTGCAGCATTAGAAATAAATAATTACAAAGCAAAAATTAAAATTGATAATGGAGTTTATGATCCTTTTTTAAAAACATTTGAAGTATCTGGAAAAATAAAAACACTATCAAAAAATGAGACTAAAATGTTAGAGTATTTAATAAGTAAAGTAAATGAAGTTGTTACATATGAAGAGATTTTTGATTATTTATGGAGTGAAGGAAGTATTCCAACAAAAGATGCAATAAAAGCAATAATAAAAGAGTTAAGAAAAATAATTGGAAAAGATAACATAAAAAATATTTTTGGGGTAGGGTATAAACTTGAAATTTGATATTAATTCACTTCATGATAATACATCAACAAAAACAAAAACTATTGTTTTAGTACTTGGAATGTTTTTTATTTTATCTTTATTCTTTATATATTTACAATACTCAACAACTAAAGAGTTTATAAATGAGAGTCAACATGAGTATGAAAAAAAGTTAAATTCAATTTACAAGGAGTCTATTTATAGAATAAAAAAATTTTATAAGAATAGAGGATTAGCTAATTTAAACTCTTTTGAAATAGAAAAATCTTTAGAATTAAATAATAAGAAAAGACTTTTTGAACTATCAAAAAAACGATGGGAAATATTAAGTAATGAAAATAACTATTTAAAAACAATGGCTTTTTATGATCACAATAAAAAACTAATCACATATTTAGGAAAAAAACCATCTTTAAATATACAAATAAATAAGGATTTAAATTTTATCATAAACAATAAAAAAGATTTAAATTTTAAAGTAAGTATAGAATCAATAAATAAAAAAGGCTATTTAGTATTTTTTATTGACCCACTATTTTTTCTATCTGAAATATATCATTTAGCAAATATTGAATCTTATATTCTTTTTGATAATCAATTACTTTTTCTAGAAAAATTTAAAAATTCAAGTTTAAAAAATCATTTAAATAGAAATAAAAAGAGTTTAAAGACTAATTTTGAATTGGATAATAAGCTTTATTCAACACATAGAATATCATTATTAAAAGATAATCATAATAAAAAAATTGAAATTATATTTTTTCAAGATATAACTTCAGGGCAAGAAAGGCTTTCATTTACTGTTTTAAAAACTTTTTTCTTACTTAGTATTTTGGGAACTATCTCTTTAATTATTTTACATTATGGGTTTAAAGTTTTAATTGATAGATTAGAACTTAGTAATAGTAATTTAGAAAAGAGTCAAGAAGAGTTATCCTTATTAAATAAAAATTTAGAAAAAAAAGTAGAGCAAGAAGTAGCTTTAAAAATTAAAAAAGAAAATGAAGCAAAGGAAAAAGAAAGAATATTAGTTCATCAAAGTAAACTAGCTTCAATGGGAGAGATGATAGGTAGTATTGCACATCAATGGAGACAACCTTTAACTCAATTAAGTAGTGTCCTTGTTTTAGTTGAGCTAAAGTATGAAAGGGGAAAGTTAACATTAAAAGAATTAAGAGAATCAATACACCAATCCCAAGAACAAATAGAATTTATGTCTAAAACAATAGATGATTTTAGGAATTTCTTTAAACCAAATAAACAAAAAGATTTTTTCAGTCCTTATAAAAGTGTTCAAAGTGCTTTATCTTTAATCAGTTCAAGTTTTGAAAACTATAATATAAAAGTCAATCTAAAATTTGAAGATGAAGTTTTAATCAATGGTTATGAAAGTGAGTTTTCTCAAGTTATATTAAATATATTAAGTAATTCAAAAGATGCTTTTATTGAAAAACAGATAGCCAACCCCATAATTACAGTTACTATCTCTAAAGAAGATAAAAACTCAAAGATAGTTCTTTGTGATAATGCAGGAGGTATAAATTTAACTCCTATTGAAAAGGTTTTTGAACCCTATGTTACTACAAAACATGCAAGTAGTGGAACAGGAATAGGTTTATATATGAGTAAAAATATTATAGAAAAAAGTATGAATGGTTCTTTAAGTGTTTCAAATAATAAAAATGGCGTTTGTTTTGAAATAATCTTATAAAAATTTATAAATTAAATTATTCTCCCTAATCTCACACAAGTTATAGTTATAGTTCCTTACTTAGTATTTTAAGGAGCTATATTATGGACAAATCCAAAAGAGAATTTATAAAAGGTGGGTTTGCAACACTTGTTGCAGCAGGTACATCTGCAAATGCCTTTACTTTACAAAATCCCGGTCGAGATGCGAAAGATTCAAGATATATTGGAAATAAATTAAAACAATATTCAATGATTATTGATTTAAGACAATGTGTTGGTTGTCAAGCTTGTACTTCTGCTTGTATGGTAGAAAATAGTGTACCAAATGGACAAAATAGAACGTTTGTTACAGAAATGGAAATTGGAGAATTTCCAAATGTAAGAAAAAGTTTTTTACCACAGTTATGTAACCATTGTGATGATCCCGCTTGTGTTCCTGTATGTCCAACAGGAGCTACTTTTAAAAGGGAAGACGGAATTGTTGTAGTAGATAGTGAAGTGTGTTGGGGATGTGGATATTGTGAAAATGCCTGCCCCTATGATAAAAGATTTATGAATAAAGAGACAAAAGTTATTGATAAGTGTACTTTTTGTGCCCATAGAGTTGACGAAGGTCTTTTACCTGCATGTGTTGAAACATGTGTTGGTGGAGCAAGGATTTTTGGTGATTTAAAAGATAAAAATTCAGAAATATCAAAATTATTAGCAAATTTTCCTACAACTGTACTTAAAAATGAACAAGGAACAAAACCACAAGTTTTTTATATAGGTTTAGATGGAAGAGTTGAGAATTTATTGAATGCAACAGTAAGTTTAGACGATATGATGAGAGAAGTTATTGGTTTAAAACCAAAAGAGTGGGCAACACAAAGAGGAGATAAATAATGGATACACTAATTACTACATTATCAGCGGTAACTCCTGATAGAGTTTGGGGTATAGATGTACCAAACTATTTTTGGTTTACAGGAAGTTCTGCGGCTGCTTTTATTATTTCAAGTTTTGCTCATGTGTTTGGTATGGAAAAATATAAACCAATTGCTGGGTTTTCACTTTTAATGGCATTAGTTTTATTAATTGCAGCACCAATGAATTTAATAGATGATTTAACTCAACCAGGAAGAGTAATGAATTTCTTTTTAAATGGCTGGGAAAACTTTCCAACTTCACCTATGAAATGGGGTGTATTGCTACTAATAGCCTATCCCATATTGATATTTTTTGAAGCATTAGTATTGTATAGACCATTTTTTGTAAAAAGGATGCATAATAGTAGTGGAATAAAAAAAAGATTCTACTTAATATTAACTTTAGGAAGAAAACAAATAAATGAAGAAGAAAGTAAAAAAGATCATCATTTAGGATTTATTTTAGGAGCAGTAGGGATACCTCTTGCACTTTGTGTTCATGGATATACTGGATATATTTTAGGTGCAGTTCATGCAAACTCTTTATGGAGTACACCACTTATGCCTATACTTTTTTTAGCTTCTGCTATGGTTTCAGGTACGGGTTTATTACTTGTGTTAATTCCTATTTTTCAAAAGTTTTTTACAGAACAAAAAAGAGTTGATGGTTCAATTATTGCAGAACTTGCAAAACTCCTAGCTTGGTTTATTGTAATTGATTTAGTAATTAGAGCATTATGGTTAAGCTTTGCAATAGCCTTTGGAAACGACCCTAAAAATTACTTAGTAGAGTTTTTTATAATACACTTTGAGATGACATTGTATGTTGAATATATATTATGCTTATTAATTCCTATGATTATTGGCTTTACTAAACTTAGAAATAATTTTCCTCTTGTATTTATTACAGGTATTGTTGTTGCAATTGGAGTTTGGTTATTTAGATGGAATACAGTAATTGGTGGACAAACGATTCCAAGAACTACTCCTGGTTTTTTAGAATATACACCACATTTATTAGGACAGGGAAGTATAACAGCTGTTTTAGCTAATTGGATGTTATTTATTGCACTTGTATGTTTAGTGACTGCATTTTTTCCTTGGGATGAAGAGATGAGTGAACACTACAAAAATAAAGGATTAGAAAATGAATAAAAATAGAAGAAACTTTTTATTAGGTACATCAGCTGTTGCTACAACAGCAGCAGTAGCAGGATATAAAGATACCTTAAAAACAGCAGTTACAATGAGCAGAAATGGAAAAGCTGTTGATGATCCGATATATACTAATTCATTATTAACAGAAGGAAAAGTTACAAATAAATTTATAAAGAATGATAATTTTTCTATTAGAACAAGTGTTTGTAATGGTTGTACAACACATTGTGGAGTAAGAGTTAAAGTTGATAATAAAAAAGAAGAAGTAGTTAAAGTTACAGGAAATCCTTACAGCCCACTATCAAGTGATCCTTGGCTTGATTTTAATACACCATTAAGTGAAAGTTTTAAAGTATTATCAAAAGATTCAAAATTAAGTTCATTGTATAGATCAACTGCATGTGCAAGGGGAAATGTAGTCTTTGATAAAATCAATGATAAATTAAGAGTTTTAAAACCTTTAAAAAGAGTAGGAAAAAGAGGTGAAAATAAATGGATTGAAATTGAGATTGAGCAATTACTTGAGGAAGTAACAAAAGGTGGAAATCTTTTTGGTGAAGGAGAAGTTGAAGGATTATCTTCAATTAGAGATTTAAAAACGCCATTAAAACAATCAAATCCAGAAATGGGACCTAAAGCAAATCAATTATGTATTTTAGGAACAGGAGATGAAGGAAGAAAAGCCTTTATGGTACATAGATTTAGAAATGCTTTTGGAACAGTTAATTACCAAGGACATACTTCGATTTGTGGTTTATCGATGCGTTCAGGAGAAGCTGCATACTTAGGTGATTTTAAAAAATATCCACATTTAAAACCAGATTTTGAGTATTGTGAGTATTTATTAACTTTTGGAACAGCACCTGGACAAGCAGGAAATCCTTTTAAAAGACAAGCAAAACTACTTACAAAAGGAAGAGTAAATGAAAACTTAAAATGTGTTACTATAGCGCCAATGCTTACAAACTCTGATAATATAGCAGTTGGAGACAAAAGTGAATGGATTCCAATTCTTCCAGGAGGTGATTTAGCTTTTGCAATGGGACTTTTGCAAGTAATAATTAAAGAGAATCTTTATAATGAAAAATATTTAAGTATACCTTCAAAAGAAGCTCAAACTAGTTTAAAAGAAGCTTCTTTTACAAATGCTACACATTTAATTATTCAAGATAAAGATGACAATTCTAAAGTTTTAAAAATCGATAATAAAGAGTTAGTTATAGATGAAAAAGATGGAGTTTTAAAAGAGGCTTCTATTGTAAAACAAGCAAAACTTTTTGTTGATGATATAGTTTTATACAAAAATAAAACATATAAGGTTAAAAGTGCTATGACTTTATTAAAAGAGAATGCATTTGAATATGATCTAGAGTTTTTTTCAAATGAGTGTGGAATTAGTAAAGATAGGATAATTCAAACAGCAAGAGAATTCACTTCTCATGGAAGAAAGGCTGCAATTGATTGTCATGGTGGTACTATGCACACTACAGGTTTTTACACAACATATGCAATCATGATGTTAGGTGCTATGATTGGTAACTTAAATTATAAAGGTGGAATGAGTGCTGGAGGAGGAAGATATAAAGACTTCAAAGGTTCAAAATATAATTTAATTTCATATGATGGCAAAATAAAACCAAAAGGCTATAGAATTGATAAAACAAGAGTTGCATATGAAAAAACAGCTGAGTATAAACAAAAATTGTCACAAGGTAAAAACCCATATCCTGCAAAAGATACTTGGTATCCATTTACGAATGCATTAGAATCAGAAATAGTAACAAATAGTGCAAATGATTATCCATATAAATTAAAAGCACTTATTAGTTGGAATGCAAACTTCATTTATGGACAAAGCGGAATGCAAAATATTAAAAAACTTTTAGAAAATCCAAAAACTTCTATTCCCTTAATTATTGCAATTGATCCTTTTATAAACGAAACATCTCAATATGCAGATTATATTGTACCTGATTCAGTTATTTATGAGACATGGGGAATTACAAGTGCATGGGCAGGTCATCAAACAAAAATTAATACATTAAGATTCCCTACAATAAAACCAAAACAAGCTACTTTTAAAAATGGAGAACCCATTTGTATGGATAGTTTTATGATAGAACTTGGAAAAAAATTAAATCTTCCTGGTTTTGGTAAAAGTGCAATATTAGGAAAAGATGGAAAAAAATACCCTTTAAATGCGGCAAAAGATTTTTATATTAGAGCTTTTGAAAATATTGCATTAGATAAAGGTGGTGTTCCAAATATAAGTGATAAAGAGATATCTTTAGCAAATTTAGAACCATACGTAAAAACTTTAAAAGATATTTGTGGTGAAAATTGGAGAAAAACTGCATATATTATGGCAAGAGGTGGAAGATTTGAAAATAAAGAAGATGGATATATAAAAAATAAATTAGTTCATAAATATGAAAATATGATAAATATCTATAATCAAACAGTTGGAACTTCTTTTCACTCAATGACAGGAGAAAGATTTCATGGAACACCAAGATTTTATCTAGCCAGATTAAATAATGGTGAGTTTTTAAATAAGGTATATCCAAAACAAAAATACCCAATACTTGCTTTTAGTTATAAATCAAATGTACTTTCACAAAGTACTGCCTCAAGTACAAAAATGCAAGAGATCAGGTTTTCAACTTATATTGATATGAATCCTAAAACAGCAAAAAAGAACTCTTTAAGACATGGAGATATGGTCAAGATATCATCTGAAGATGGAGTTGTAACAGGAATGCTAAGATATAGAAATGGAATATATCCAGAATGCATAGGAATTGAACATGGATTAGGTAGAGATGCAGAAGGTGCAGTTGAAGTAAAAATAAATGATAAAACTTTTGAAGCTAGAATTGCAAGAAAAAGTGGTGTAAATATTAATAAACTTGGACTTTTAGATAAGTCTAGAAAATTAGCTACATTAAGTGATTTTGTTGTTGGTTCAAATGCTAGACAAGCAATACCTGTAAAGATATCAAAAGTTTGATTTTTTTAAGTAGTCTTGATTTCTTCAAGACTACATTATAAAATATCAGCTTTTATTTTTTCAATCCATGTTTTGATTCTTTCATCTGTTAGGTCATCTTGATTATCTTCATCAATTACTAAACCTACAAATTCATCATCAATTTGAGCTTTTGAGTATTCAAAATCGTAATCTTTAGTTGATGTAAAACCAATAACATTTGCATTTGCTTTTTTTACTTGTTCATACATAATACCTAAAGCATCACAAAACTCATCACCATATCCATCTTGGTCACCAAGACCAAATAAAGCTACTGTTTTACCACTTAAGTCAAGTTCACAAAACTCTTCCCAGATTTCATCCCAGTCATCTTGTAGCTCTCCCTCACCCCATGTAGATGTACCTAAAATAATCTTATCAAACTTATTTATTTTTTGAATATCTTCATCACAAATATTAAACACTTCAATATTTCCTAATTCATTAGCGATTTTTTGTGCTACTTCTTCTGTATTTCCTGTGCTACTTGCAAAAAATAGTGCTGTTGCCATATTTTGTTATTCTCCTTAAATTATCTAATTGTTGATCTTAGCGAGTATGGAATTGCTTTAATTACATACGCTTTATTTTTTAACTCATCTACATAAACTGGTATGTGACGCTTAAAGTCATTTGCTTTTGGATATACTAAATAAACTTGAGAGTAGTTCTCTTTTTTTATACTTCTTATTGCGTATTCTAATTCATCTTTTATATCAGGTTTATTTTTTTGTATATTTTTCCATGAAGTATAAATCTTTAGTGCATTTACATCTTTACCTGTAATTGAAATAGAGTCTCCATGGTCTTTTACTGTTTTGTCTTTATGTAACTTTTTTATTTTATGCAAAACAAATTCATGAAAAAGTAAGTTTTTATCTAAAATAAACTGCATTTTGTTATTTACATAACATAAAGATATCAATTTTGCTACATCTAATATTTTTTTATTTGATGTGACAATTAAAGCTGATTTTCTCTTTTTATATGAGTTTATGATTTTAGTTGAATCTTTACAAAAATTAAAACTTTTCGTTTTATTTTTATTAAAAGGTATTTTATTTGGAAGTAAAGATTCTATTTTTTGATGAAATGCCTCTTTTAAAGAAAATTGTCTTAATCTTTTTTGTTCATATTTTGAGAATTTACATGAACTTTCTAACATATTATTGCAAAGTGCTAGAAATAACTGTCTATGTCTTAATGTTGATGTAAATTCATCAAAATCTTTTGGAAGTAATTCGCAATTGTCTATAAAACCTAAAAAAGTTTCATTAAAATTAAATTTATTAATACTGCTCATTATTTGCATCCACAATTTGCATAACATTCAGCACAATTTTTTATACCCATAATCTTAACATACTCATCATATACACAATTTACGCTTCTTTTTGCACATATAAAAGGAATGTTCTTTTTCTTTGCTTCACTTTTATATTTAAGCATTGTATTATGATTTAAAAAAGATGTTAACATTATGATACAATCTGTGTCTAGAGGGACTTTTTTCTTAGGAGCAGATGATTTTTTTCTTGCATCCCAGTGTTTGATTGACTTTGCACCTAAATCTTCTAACATATTTGATATATGTGAAATCTTATCTCCGCCTATAATTAATACACTCATTTGTTCTCCCTTTTTAACAAGTACACCCAGTAGGTTTAATTAGCTCATCTTTGTTTTTTAAAACATAAGTAGTTTTCATTTCTCATTCCTTTAATGATAATCATTATTAAAATAATACAAGAGAAAATCTTAAAGCTAGTTTAATATTGATAGTTATTATCAAAATATTTGAAATAAAAAAAGGGACTGAGAAAATCTCAATCCCTAAATAAGTGTTATATGAATTTTTTAGTTAATATTAGAAACTATAAGTGATATTTGCAACAAATTTATTGTAATCTTCACCATCATTTAAATCTGAGTTTTTATCAATGTTTGCATCAGAATAGATAAGTTCAGCACCAAGTTGCTCTGTGAAAGCATAAGCAGCTGCTAATGCAATCTCTTTGTCATCTACACTTTTTGAGTTTACATCATGATCTGCATGTGTGTAAAGTGCAGAAAGTTCTAAAGCTTTATATGTATAACCTACACCAAAGTAGTATGATTTTGCATCAGTTCCATAAACTGCATCACCTAACTCTTCTGTTGGGTCAATATTATCACCTAATGAGTCCATTGAACCAATTGCTCCATCACTATCTGTTTTAATATATCCAGCTTTTAGAGCAAAAGAATCAATATTTAATCTTCCTTCTAAATTATAAATACTACCATCTTCCATTTTATCAGCACCTTTTGGATTATCTTCATTTGAAGCTGCATAATGTGCTGTTAAACCAAATAAATCAGTATCATAATCAGCTTTTAAACCATAATAATCAGCAATATCATCTGCTGTATAAAAGTATGGATTAAATACTAAACCTTTTAAAGGCTCAACTTTTGCATCTATTACAAATGCAGGATTATCTTTGTTTGTTCCATCTTTTCTAAATCTAGAAAATTTATCATGTGTATCTAAAGTAATTTCAGCTTGTCTATTTGTGTATCCAGCTGTTAAAGTAGTGTATGGAATTGCTTTTAAGATACCAACAATGGCATCATTGTAATCACCTAACCACTCTAAATCAATCTCTTGTCTACCAGCTCTTAAAGCAAAGATATCATTTTCATAGTGGATATATGCTTCTGTTACTGAGCCATCTTCTACCATTGTATCTTCATAATCGTTGTGGTTTTTTTCAGAAGTTTGTGTATTACCTCTAAATCCTACAGCAGCAGAAAAACCTTTAAATGAGTCAGTTTCAAACTTCAATCCAATAGATGGAGTTGAAAAGCTACTATCTTCTTCACCACCATTTCTATCCCATGTTTCATAGTGAACTGATACATCTCCACTAATTTTCCCATTTTTAAAAGCTTCATCAATAGAGTTTGAATCTGCATAAACAGAACTTGCACTTAAAATTGCAACACTTGCAATTAAACTTAATTGTCTTTTCATTATTTTCCCTTATGTGTGTGTTATTAGAAGAACTAATTCGCGCGTTAAAATATTACGAGAATTATTATTAATATAAGCTTATATTGATAGTTGTTATCACTATTATTTGATAATAATTGACAAAATTAGTGTAGAATAAAAGATTAAATGCAAACTTATTTGCATTTAATCGCTGATTTTATGAAGATTAACATACCAATCTTCTGTAACATCTTCTTTTTCTAAATCTTGAAGTGTTAGCTCTATTTTATGGTCACTTAAAATATTTACGCCCTCAATTTTCTCTTCAGGAATATCTAAAATATCAACACAATACTCAATAGCCATCTCATCATACTCTAAATGATTGCTATATTCGTCCTCGCCTAATCGTATTATAAAAAAGTCTTCCATGTAATCCCTTGTAAAAAATTTGTGTAAATTATTATCAGGTTAGACTTAGAAGTAAATTAAGCTAGATAAATTTATGCTTCTAAAGACAAATATTATTTATCTTTAGATGGGATATATTTAAAAAAGAAGTATATAATTCCTACCATTGCTATAACAATTATGATAGAAATAAATGATAGTTCGACTTCGGCAGTTTGTCCTTTTACATAGTTTTTAGGCATAAATAAAAACATTGTAGAAAGTAGCATAAAAGATGCTGTTGCAATAGAAATTAAGTGAGCAAAAATCATATGGATTTTTGTTTTATAAAAGTCTTTTACTAACTTCCAAGTTATGAATGAAGCAGAAAATACTATTATAAGAACCACTATTTGTTCATAATTTTCCATGAATTTCCTTATTTTTTGTATAGATTTTATGTATTAAATACTTAAATAGACCTTATTTATAAAGGAAGTATTATTGTAAACTCTGCTCCTGTGTAATTTTTTTCTTTATAATTAAAATCTATGTTTTTTACATCAATTGAGCCATTTAAGTGTTTATTTACAATCTCTTTAGTCATATAAAGTCCTATTCCTGTTCCTTGACTTTGATGTTTTGTAGTAAAATATGGATCAAATATCTTAAATATAATATTTTCATTAATTCCACCAGCGTTATCACTTATTTTAATCTTTAATTTGTTTGTTGAATCTATTTTACATTTGATAAAAATTACTTTTTCTTCTATATTAAGCTTTTCTAAAGCATCATTTGAATTATTCAATATATTTAAAATAACATGTATTAATTCATTTTGTAATGATTTTATTTCTATACTTTGTATATCTTGTTCTATTTTGATATTTCTATTTTTAAATTTTGATGAGAGTAAAACTAGTGTTTTATTAAAAGTATTTTTGATATTAAAAACTTCTTCATATTTTGTAGTTTTGAAAAAATTTCTAAAATCATCTATTGTTTGTGAAAGATGTTTTGAAGATTCCAATATGGCCTCAATAAACTCACTTAAACTTTCATCTTTTAAAATGCCAAACTCTTTTTGCATTTTTATTCCACTAGCACTTACTGTCATAGTTGAAAGGGGTTGTCTCCATTGGTGAGCGATATTTTCTATCATCTCACCCATTGCTGCCATTTTTGATTGTTGATATATGATTTTTTCTTTTTTTTCTTTCTCTTTTTCTAAACTAATAACTTGAGTTACATCTATAACAACTCCAATAAGACCTAATACTTCACCTTTTGCATCAAAGTATGCTGATTTATAAAAAACAACATCAAATCTTTTATCAACTGTTTTGTTATAAATTTCTGCTTGATATATTTGAGGACTCTCTTCAAGGGAAAATACTTTTTTATCTTCTTCAAAATAAATTTCTGCAATATCTTTAGGAGCTATATCAAAAACCGATTTTCCCAATACTTCATCTTCTTTAATTCCTGTTAATTTTTCCCAAGCTTTGTTGCAACCTAAATATTTTCCATGGATATTTTTATAAAAAATTGCCGTTGGATTGTTTTTTAGTAAAGTATTTAAAAATATTTTTTGATTTTCTATTTCAGCTATTTTTATATCTACTTCTTCTTTTAATAGAATCTCTTTTTCTAGTTTTTCTGTTATTTCTCTTGCTATGCTTATTAAATAGTTTTTATTGTTTATTTTTTGAAGTTTATTACTTGATTCTAAGGAGTATTTATTACCTGATTTTGAAAAATATTTAGCATATGTAATACTACTTTTTGTCGTTTCTAACTCTTTTTTTAAAGTATTAAAAGGTTTGTTTTCTTTTTGCTTTCTAATATCTGAAATATCTAAATGTACTAACTCATCTTTTGTGTATTCAAATTTTTCTAAAAATAAATTATTTGCATATACAACTTTTTTTGAATCTAAGTCTGTAATAAAAATTATATCATTTGCATTAAAAATTAAACTACTTAAACAATCCAAAGAAATTTCTGTTTCTTCTATCACTTAAATTTCCTCATATTTTATAAAATCTTTTACTATTTGTTTATGGTCAAACACTAGTTTATCAAAAGGGATTTCATTTAAGCTATAAATCTTTGCACTTTTTGCATCATCTGCTGCAATTGGCTTACCATATGCTTTACAAATGTAACTGCATGAAACACAATGGAATCTTTCATCTCTTTTTGGATCTGAATATACTCCTAAAAGTTTTAAAATACTTACATCTAAGTTTACTTCTTCTTTCATCTCTCTTTTTAAAGCATCTTCGACTTTTTCACCAATGTCAACAAAACCTCCTGGTAATGCAAGTCCTAAAGGAGGATTTTTTCTTGTTATTAAAACAATACCTTTAAAATTCTCTTTATCATCGAAAATTTTAATAATTCCATCAGTAGCAATATGTGGTGTTTTTATTTTATTTTCAATATTATTCATAATTTCTCTTAGATTGGAATATTTGATAAATCATCAAATTTTATTTTCTTTTTTAAAATAGTATAAATACCTTTTGATAGTAAAGAGTTTTTTAATCCAGCACCAATTTCATTTGCTAAAAAGAAGTTTACATTATTTTCAACAAAAAGTTTTGGTAAGGCCATACCTGGTTTTTGTTTTTGAAAAAAAACAGGATTTTCTAAACTTTTTAATAATTTATAACTTTTTTCTTTTATTTCAAAGATTAAAATATATTTTCCTTGTGATGTGTTGTTGATTAGTTTCTCTTCAACATCACTACAAATTGCAACTGTATAGTTATCTTTTTGATCATGAATATGTAGTTTTGCACCACCAATTAGACTATTTGCAACTTTATGTCTAGCATTTCTTATGATTCTTGATAAAGTAGGTCTTGATACATTCATTTTTTGTGCTGCTTCTTCTTGATAAAGTCCAAGTAAATCTATAAGATAAATTGCCTCAATCTCCTCGTGAAGCAAGGCTATTTCATTGTTGTTTTCAATTTCATTTTGCCCAAAATTTTTAAAAAGTGGTTTGAAGTTTAACTCTCTTTGATTTTTGTCCCTAGCCATTTAATTCCTTATAATTAAAAAAGATATTTTATCATAAATATAATAATTTAGCACTTTTATACTTGACATATGTTCAAAAAAGTAGTAAAATTATGAACATATGTTCAATATTGGAGATTATATGAACTATTTAAAATCGATTTACAACTTATATTATGATGGCTTTAGAAACTTAACTGTAGGAAAGAGTTTATGGAAAATAGTAATTATAAAATTGATTACTATTTTAGTGATATTAAATATCTTTGTTTATGACAAAAGTTTTAAAAGTGAATATAAAACAGAAAAACAAAAACAAAATTTTGTTTTTAAAAACATGACAAAAGGAGATTAAATGGAAGATAGTTTAGTAGATTGGTCCAGAGCCCAGTTTGCACTAACTGCAATTTATCACTTCTTGTTTGTTCCTTTAACTTTAGGTTTGTCTTTTATTATTGCAATAATGGAGACTATTTATGTTAAAACTAAACAAGAAAAGTATAAAAAAATGACTAAGTTTTGGATGACTTTATTTGCTATAAATTTTGCAATTGGAGTTGCCACTGGTATCATTATGGAGTTTGAATTTGGTACAAACTGGGCAAATTATAGTTGGTTTGTTGGAGATATTTTTGGTGCACCTTTAGCTATTGAGGGAATTTTAGCATTTTTTATGGAATCAACATTTTTTGCAGTTATGTTTTTTGGATGGAATAAAGTATCAAAAGGTTTTCATCTATTATCAACTTGGTTAGTTGCTATTGGTTCAAATTTAAGTGCTTTTTGGATTTTGGTTGCAAATGGATGGATGCAATATCCAGTTGGAATGAAATTTAACATAGATACAGTTAGAAACGAAATGGCAAATTTTTGGGATGTTGCTTTATCTCCTGTTGCAGTTAGCAAATTTTTGCATACTGTTGGAAGTGGATATGTAATTGGAGCCCTTTTTGTAGTAGGTATTAGTGCTTGGTTTTTACTTAAAAAAAGAGAAATTGCATTTGCTAAAAGTTCTATGCTAATAGCAGCTACTTTTGGACTTATAGTATCTCTTTTTTTAGCTTTAAGTGGAGATGAGTCAGCACATCAGGTTGCTTTAAAACAGCCTGTAAAACTTGCAGCAATGGAAGGACTTTATGAGGGAAAAGAGGACGCTGGAATTGTTGCAATTGGTATTTTAAATAGTAAAAAAAGTGTTGATAATGATGAAGATACTTTTCATTTTGAGATGGAGATACCTTATGCACTTTCACTTTTAGGTTACCATAATCCAAATGCATTTGTTCCTGGATTAAAAGATTTGGTTTATGGAAATGAAAAATATAATATTGAAAGTGCTAAAGAGAAAATAGCAAAAGGTAAAATAGCCCTTGAAGCTTTTAAACAGTATAAAAAGTATGAAAAAGAGGGTAACACTAAAAAAGCAAATGATGCAAAACTTGTTTTAGAAAGTTATGTGAACTATTTTGGTTATGGTTACTTAGATAAACCAACTGATATTATTCCTCCTATTGCACTTACCTTTTATTCATTTCATATAATGGTAGCACTTGGTGGATGGTTTATATTACTTTTTGCAGTAATTTTATTTTTACTTTTAAAAAAAGATATTACAAAACAAAAATTTTGGTTATATGCAAGTGTTTTTTCTATTCCTTTAGGATACATAGCAGCAGAAGCTGGATGGATTGTAGCAGAAGTTGGAAGACAACCTTGGGCGATTCAAGATTTGATGCCTGTAGGAATTGCGGCAACTAATATTGCAACAACAAATGTACAGATTACTTTTTTCTTGTTTGCTTTTTTATTTACAGCTTTATTAATTGCTGAATTAAAAATTATGGCAAAACAGATAAAAATTGGTCCAAATGGAGGTCACTAATGTTTGAAAGCTTAACATATTTACAACTTCAACAGTATTGGTGGATAATAATTTCACTACTTGGTGGACTTTTTGCTTTTATGATGTTTATTCAAGGAGGACAAACTTTACTTGGAAAAATATCAAAAGATGATGAGATTTTAAAAACAATGCTAGTTAATTCACTAGGTAGAAAATGGGAATTAGGGTTTACTACTTTAGTCTTATTTGGTGGAGCTTTATTTGCTGCTTTTCCTTTATTTTATTCTACTAGTTTTGGTGGAGCATACTGGGTTTGGATGGGAATACTTTTTTGTTTTATTATTCAAGCTGTTAGTTATGAGTTTAGAACAAAACCAAATAACTTTTTTGGGCAAAAAACATATGAAACATTTTTATATATAAATGGAAGTTTAGGAGTATTTTTATTAGGCATTGCTATTGCTACATTTTTTAGCGGTTCAGAGTTTTTTATTGATGAAAGAAACTTCTCATTTTGGCAAAACAGTTTAAGAGGTCTGGAAGCTTTAGGCAATCCTTTTAATATACTTTTAGGAATCTCACTTTTATTTTTAGTACGAATTAGTGGTGCTATGTATTTTATTAATAATATTGATAATAATTTGATTAGAAAAAGAAGTGTTAATTCTATAAAAATTGACATGATAATATTTTTAGTATTTTTCTTAAATTTTTTATATATGCTTTTTACAAGAAGCGGTTTTGCTTATGATGAAAATGGGCATGTTTTTATAGAAAAATATAAATATTTGAATAATTTTTTAGATATGCCTTTTGTAGGAATTATTTTTACATTGGGAATTATACTTGTAATTATTTCTGTTTTTAATACTGTTGAAAAGCAAAAAAGTTGTTGTATAAAAACAGGAGGAGTTGGAATAGTTTTAACAGTAATGGCACTGTTTTTAAATGTAGGTTTTAATGGAACTTCTTATTATCCATCAGTATATAATTTACAAAGTTCATTGACTATTGAGAATAGTTCAGGAAGTGAATATACCTTACTTGTGATGAGTTATGTGTCACTTATGGTACCTTTTGTACTTGCTTATATTACATATGCATGGTATCAAATGGATAAAGTAAAAATAACAAAAAAAGAAATAACATCAAAAGATGCACACAATTACTAGGAGGTAAATATGGATTATACAAGTTCATTGATTTGGCTTAGTGTATGGCCATTTGTAATATATATAGCATATAGATTTTGTTTTAAAAACGCACAAAAATTTGACGAGGAGTTTTAAAATGTATGCATTCCCCTTAAAAACAGCAAAAGAGAACAGCGCAGTTGCTCCATCATTTTGTAAAGCAAAATATTTTGCTTTTTATGATGGAGAAAATTTAAATATCAAAAGAAACGAAAATACTTGTGGTAGAAGTGTAATGCAGTGGCTTTTAGAAAATAATGTAAAAAAATTAATTATAAAAGATATTGGAAGAAATCCATATAAACTTGCACAAAAAAACAATTTTGAGTTTTATTATGCAGGTGATAATAGAGTTGAAACTACTGAGATTTTAAATAAAATTAAAACTTCAACACTTGAAAAGTTAAGTGAACAGAAACTTCAAGAGATTATAGAAAATCGCAATGGAACTCATCATTCACATGAGCATAAACATGGCACTGGACATGGACATTCACATAAAAACAAAAACTCTTTTGTTTTTGTTTAAGTTATAAAAGAAGAGGATTATTTCTCTTCTTTTTCTAAATAAATCGTTTGTGTAGGGAACGCAAATTTACAATGATTTTGTTCAAGAAGTTGTGAAATTTTTATAATTACATCTTGTTTTGTATCTAGCCAATCTTCCCAGTTTGGACTTCTACTAAAACAATATACCATTATATTTATTGAGCTACTATCATATTCATCAATATAAACTAAAAGATTGTTTTTTATTCCCATTAGATCTTCTTTTTTCAATAAATATGGTTTTTTATCGATATTTAGTCTTGATGTGGCAATTTGTGGGTGTTCTTGTAACATTTCCCTTATATCATATACTAGGTTTTCAATATCACTCATTTTACTATCATAAGTTATATTTAAAGTCATATTAATTCTTCTTCCAATTACTCTTTTAGACCAGTTTAAAATAGCTAAGTTTGCTAGTTCTGCATTTGGTATAGTAATCATAGCATTTGCAAATGTTCTAATTCTTGTCGTTCTCATTCTAATATCAACTACAGTTCCTTCAACATTTCCAGCTTGAATCCAATCCCCTTGAGAAAATGAGTTATCTGTAATAATATTTAAAGAACCAAAAAAGTTTGAAAGAGTATCTTTTGCAGCAAGTGCAACAGCAATACCACCAATACCAAGTGAAGCTATAACTGCTTTTATATCAAAACCTAGTTGTACAAGTAAAAATAAAGCAACAAAAATAAGAATAACAATTTTAAAAATTCTTAAAATAAAATCAACCATCTCTTTTCGCATATTAGGATATTGACTAAATATCTTATCAGATGATTCATTTATATAGTTTGTCAAAATTCTGTAAAACATAAAACTAAATAGGGCTAAATATGTAGTATTAAACCATGGAATTAGTTTATTTATAAGTTGTGCATCTTCTATTAAAAGAAGTAGAGAAAACTGAATTGCAAATAAATATACAATCATAGACATGGTAAATCTAAAACTAGATGGAATAATATCTAAAAGTGAAATATCTAAATTTTTTATTTTTACAGATAGTTTTTTATTGAAAAGATTTGCTAAAACTGGAAGTAGTTTTCTATTTATTAGCATAAATATAAATAAAATTGCAAAAAGAATAACCACTTTACCTATTGAGATGTGAAAATAGTAATCTAATGTTTCAGATAAATCTTTTAAATATGTATTTGAATCAATTTTTTTAATAACATATTTTAAACTTAAATCATCAAGTATAAAATTACTTGGTCTATATTCATTCATGTTTGTTTTAAGATAATTATATACAAGTAAATGGGCTTTGATTTGATTTTTAAGTGTTAAAAAAGACTCTTTAAAAGCATTTGACACAGGATCATTTTGAAGTGATATTTCATTGTAAGTATCTTGAAAGGGTTTTATATCAATTCTTTTTAATCTGCTTATTTGATTATTTAAAAGTGAGATGAAAAACTTTTTATCTTTAAATGAATTTTTACCATCAATTATAGAGTTTATAGTATCTGCAAAATTTTTTTGATTTTCTAAGATAGATACTTTTAACATATCTCTTGATACTGCAAGTGAGTTATCATATTTTGAGTTTACATTTATTTTACTATTTAAAAATCTTAACTCTTTTTGGTACTGATTTTCATTGAAAGGATAAAATATCTCATCATTTATATTATTTGTAATTTTTTTTATTTCACTTTCAACTTTTTCAATTTGTTTAGCTGGTTGTTTGTTGAAATCCTTGCTTTGAACAATTTTTATAATGATTCCCAAATCATAATAATGCATTGATCTTTTATCTTTTGAAGAACTTAAAGATTCATCATCAAATTGTTGTGTGCTACTATCTGTAATGCTGTTTTGAGTATTTGTATTATTAACTTGAGTAGCAGCTTTAATAAGTGTTGTATTAGCAAAAAGATTGATACTTATAATAGCAAGTAAAATTATTTTGAATATTTTTGTTTTGATTGTGAGTCCTTTTTGGATATATTTGTTATTATACAAAAATAAAGTTTATTATAAAGTTTAGTTTACAAATAAAAAAAGCAGATTTTTCAATCTGCTTTTTATTTAGGAAGAACAATGAATGTATCATAGATAAAGTTTCGCGCCTCTTTATCTATATATGTTAAAATTATAACCTATGGTAATTAACTAAACAAAAACAGATGGTTAATAAAAAGTTAACATAAGAAAAAATCATAAAAGAAGGAAGAAAATGCAAATTATAATTTTTGTTTTAGTATTAATTATTCTTGGTGCTGTTATTTATCAAAAGCTAAGGAGAAAATATACTACAGGCCAAATTTTATTAGGTACTACTGCTATAACTGTTTTATTTATAGGGTCAGTTTATATTTTTAATATGAGTGAGGGTGGAATAAAAGCTGCTTTTAAATCAAAATATAAAGAGATTTATGGAAATGAAATTTCAAAACTAAGTGCTAGTATTATGCAAAGTAAAAAAGGTTTAGATGCAAATGAGTACTTTTACAAATTTGTTTATATTACTATAAAAAATAAAAAAGAGTATGTTTGTGAAGCAAAAAATGTTTTTGTTCAACTAATAGAAGATGAATATGTATTTAAAGAGATAAAAGAAGAGTGCAGAGAAAAATAAAAATATTGTTTTTCTGTAAAAAAAATTTTACTAAATAACAAAAAAATACATAATTTCAATTTATTTGGATAATAAATTGAAAAAATTCCATATTAAAAGATATTTATAATAAATTTAGGTATATAATTGTTTACATATTATGTAAGGGGTTTATATGCTAAATAATATTTCTACTAGAAAAAAACTTATGTTTTTTCCAGCTTTATTTATTATCAATATAATAATAGCTGGAATAATCTTTTCTCATTTCAATGGAAAAGTAAATCATGATGTAAAAATTCAAATTAGTACAGAAGAGTTTATTCAAGATCTTTTAAAGGGTCGAATTTCAGTTTATCAGTTTTTAAGAGTTTCAAACGAACAAAGAGCACAAAAAGTAAGAGATGATTTTAATAACTTAGATAAAAGTGTTAAAGATCTTCAGTCAATGTTAGTTGAGCAAAAAAATATTGATTTAACAAATAAAATTTTGAAGTTATCTTCTGAATATATTGAAGATTTTGATAAATTTTCAGAAGAAAAAATACAAAATTATAAAAATGGTATAAATAAAGAGAGTGCTGAAGCTAAAAGATTAGTTTTAACTATGAGAGAAACAGCTACAGACTTAGAAAAAGAATTAGTAAAAATAAACAAAAGTGCAATTGAACTAAAAGAAGAAGCAAATAGTACTTTAACAACTGTATTATTGGTCTTAGCAATAATATCATCAATTATATTTATTCTATTTTCTATTGCTTTATCATCTTTGATAGTTAATACTTTAAATCATTTTAAAGATGGATTACTATCTTTCTTCTCATTTTTAAACAGAGAATCAAAAGATGTAAAACCTTTAGAAGCAAAAGGAAGTGATGAGTTTGCACAAATGGCAAATCTTGTAAATGAAAATATCATCAAGATAAATGAAGGTCTTAAAAAAGATAATGAATCAGTTGAAGATGCTTTAAAAATAGTAGAAAAAGCAAAACTTGGATATTTAGATGTACAATTAACAATTAAAAGAGTTTAGTAATTATAAGTTTACAAGTAAAGTAGATAGTAGTGGTGTTGAAGGAGATATGAAAGAGTTTATAGAGAATGTAAACTTCTTAACAGATGAGATATCAGGATTGTTAAAAGATTCATTAATCATAGGATTAACACTAGATGAAGCATCAGATAAATTAATAACAAATGTAGATGTATTAAATACAAGTTCAAATGAAGCAGCAGCAAGTCTAGAAGAGACAGCAGCAGCACTAGAAGAGATAACAAGTACAATAGTAAATAACTCAGAGAATGTAGCAAAAATGAGTAACTACGCCCAAGAGTTAAGTAACTCAGCAAAAACAGGGCAAAACTTAGCAAATAAAACAACAAAATCAATGGAAGAGATAAATGAACAAGTAAGTTCAATAAATGAAGCAATAAGTGTAATAGATCAAATAGCATTCCAAACAAATATACTAAGTTTAAACGCAGCAGTAGAAGCAGCAACAGCAGGAGAGGCTGGAAAAGGATTTGCAGTAGTAGCCCAAGAGGTTAGAAATCTTGCAACAAGAAGTGCTCAAGCAGCTAAAAAAATAAAAGAGATAGTAGAGAATGCAACAAGTAAAGCAATTGAGGGGAAAAATATCAGTGGTGAGATGATAAAAGGGTATGATCTATTATTAGAGAATATACAAAACTCAACACAAATGATAGGTGAGATAGCAAGTGCAAGTAAAGAGCAAGAATCAGGTATCACACAAATTAATGATGCAGTAACACAATTAGATCAACAAACACAAAAGAATGCATCAATAGCAACACAAACACATGATATCGCAATACAAACAGATACTATAGCAAAAGAGATAGTAAGTGATGCAAACTCAAAAGAGTTTTTAGGAAAAGAACAAGCAAAAGTAAAAAAGATAGATGTTCCACATGAGGAAGAGCCAAAAGCAAAATATGATAAAAAAGAAGAGTAT
>NZ_JBSRRO010000032.1:0-54440 GCF_055140965.1 Malaciobacter sp. | reverse complement strand
TAAAGCAGTAAAATGATTAAAAGTTAAAAAGATCTGGTTGAGAAGTTCGGTAGTCTTACAAATTCACTAGTTTATGATGGTTGAATTTGCAAGTGGCTCGATAATCTAAAAAAATCCATTAGCTATAAAAAGAGTTTTATGAGTGATTATTTTAAACCTTATAAAAATTCAATAAACGCAATCTCTTCAAATAAAACTTTAGAAAAATATCTAAATAAGCCAAAAAAAGAGTATGAAGATTTTGTAAAAGAGCTTTTTTCTTCATATTTAGTAACATTTGAAAATATAAATCAAATTGAACTTTTAAATAAAAACCATAAAAATACAATACAAATAAGTAAAAACACAAAGATAAAAAATTATTTAAATAGTAAAAACAAAAAAGAGCTTATCACAAAGTTTGAAGAGTTTTCAAAAAATAATCTTTATGTTTCTACAATTGATTTTAATTCAACTAATCTTATTACAATTGATTTTGTAAAACAAATCACAAAAAACTATTTTATTGTTATAAATATTGATTTAAAACACTTTTTTAATACTCTAAAAGAATCAAGATTATATGATGTTTTTTTGATAAATAAAAAAGGCGACTACTTACTTTATAAAAATTCAAATTTAGAACTAAATACTATTGATAATAGTACAATTTATAATGACTTTTCTAAAAGAGAAGCTAAAAGAATCTTAAACAATAATTTAAGCCAAGGTAAAGATTTTATTTCAACATTTGCAAATATAAACAACCAAAACTATATTTTAATACTTAAAATGAAATATAAAAATCAAAACCTAAGTATAAGAGATTCTCAAAATTTTATCTTTATTGTTATTTTTTTATCTTTTATTATTTTAATTCCCCTTGCGATCTATTTTGCAACTATTCCTGATAAAGTTCTAAAAGAGTATGAAAAAAAACTAATAACACATAATATCACAGGATTAAAAAACTCTATTTATTTGGAGAAAATGCTTGAAAAAAATAGCAGTTTTGCCAAATCTATAGTTATTTTGGTTTATGTAAATAATTGTAAAAAATTACAAAGTGTATATGGATATACAGCACTAAATAAAATTTTAAAAGAAGCAGGAAGACTAATAAGTAGCTATAAAGAAAATGACCAAAATTTTGATGATATTTATTCCCTTGAAAGTAATATTTTTGCAATAAAATACAAATATAGCGATGAAAATCAACTTATAAAATTTACACAACTTCTATTTAATGATTTGGAAAATATTGAAATACTAATTGACAAAAATAGTTCAGTTTATCTTGATTTGACATTAGGAATAAGTAATCCAAAAAATCTAAATAGTAAAAATAAACTACATGAAGCACAAATGGCACTAGATTATGCAATTGAAAAAAGAATTGATATTTTAGTTTATGACCCAAATATCAAATCAGAAGATATAAATAGCCTAAATCTAAAAATATTAAAATCAATAAAAACAGCTATTGATAAAGATAATGTAATCTTACACTATCAAGCAATTTACAATAATAGAACTCAAAAAATAGAGAAGTTTGAGACCTTAATGAGAATAAAAAATAGTAAAAATGAGATTTTATATCCAAACTCTTTTATGGATATTGCAAAAGATTCAAAAAAATACAATAAGCTAACATACGCCATGATAGAAAAATCTTTTAAATATTTTCAAGATAAAGATTATGAGTTCTCAATCAATCTTAGCTTTTTAGATATTGTAGAAAAAGGTTTTACAAAATATTTAGAATACAAAATAAATGAGTATGGTGTAGCAAAAAAGTTAGTAATTGAAATAGTTGAATCAGAAAGTATTTCAAACTATAAAGAGATAAAAAGATTTATTAGCACAATGAAAGAGCTTGGTTGTAAAATAGCAATTGATGACTTTGGAAGTGGTTACGCAAACTTTCAACATATTATTAGCCTTAGTCAATATATTGATTATATAAAATTTGATGGTTCACTAATTAGAAATATCCATAAAGATAGAAAATCTCAACTATTAGTAGGTGTGATAAAATTTTTATGCGATAGCTTAGGTATTAGAACTATTGCTGAGTTTGTAGAAGATGAAGAAACACTTAAATTTGTTGATTCTATGGGGATAAACTATTCACAAGGTTACCATATAAGCAAACCTGTAAGCAATATAGAAAATATACCACAATAGTTGCATAATTTAATAGTTTATTTACACTAAATTTGTTATATTTAATTTACAATATTTATAAGGAGAGTGCATAATGCAGATTCAAATGACTGCTGAAGTAGTTTTATCACAGTTAGGCTATACAAAAAATGAGAGTTCTTTTCAACAAGCTGAAAAGATGATAGCTGCAACAAAAGGTTTTGATAAGTTTTCTAAACATATCATTAGCTTAAATGACCATCTAAAAAAGATGAATGCGTATGTTGCATTATCAAATTCAACTGAGTTTTTAAAAATAAAATGTGATGAAAATGATGCAGATGAAATTTTAGAAGAGTTTCATAAAGAAGTAGCACATTGGGCAGATAAATATAATATTAAGCTTCAAAAACTAGACAATAAAGAAGTTTATTATATATTAGGAACAAAAGAATAAAATAGAGAAGTTTTCTCTATTTTATTAAAATATTTTCTTTCGTGTATGACAATAAGGAACTTTTCCTGTTCTTTCATAATAGTTTTGATGATAATCTTCTGCTGAGTAAAATTCACTTGCATTATGTAAAGTAGTAGCTACTAAATAGCCTTTATCACTTAATAAATCCAAAATTTTCATTGCAGTTTGTTTTTGTTTATCATCTATATAATATATAGCAGATAAATATTGACTTCCAATATCTGGACCTTGACCATTTGTTTGAGTAAAGTCATGTATCTCAAAAAAGTACTTAACTAACTCTTCATAAGTTATTTCACAACAATCATACTCAACTTTTACAGCTTCTAAATGTCCACTCATACCACTACATACAGTTTCATAAGTAGGATTTTGTGTATCTCCACCCATATAACCTGAAACCACACTATAAACGCCCTCAAGTTTTTTAAAGTAATACTCAACACCCCAAAAACAACCAGCAGCAAAATAAGCAACACTATGATTTTCACAACATTTTTCTTTACTATCAAAAACTAAAGAGATAGAGTTTACACAATGTCTTGTATTTTTAGAAGTAAAGCCCTCTCCCTCAAAAACATGACCTAAATGAGCATCACAATTTGAACAAATAATCTCCATTCTTCTGCCATCTCTATCAGGTACTTTTTTTACTGCACCTTTTATTTCATCGTCAAAACTTGGCCATCCACATCCTGATGAGAATTTGTCTTTTGATTTAAATAGAGGTTTTGAACATTTTTTGCATTTATAAATTCCCTCTTCATAAAAATCATTATATCTACCAGAAAATGGTTTTTCAGTACCTTTTTGCTCAATTACATACTTTTCATCTTCTGTTAATTCATTATATTTCATTAAACTACCTTTGATTACATCACTTAAGCGAATAATAGCAAATAAAACAACAAATAGAATTAATAAAAAAAATAAATTTAACTTTTAAACTCTTTTAAACTTTAGCTAACTTTAAAAGTGGTTTCAATCAAAATTTCATCTTTATATAAAATTTTTCCAAGAAAAGTATCATTTAGTTTAAACTCGCCAACTCCTTTAGGAGTACCTGTCATAAGAATATCACCATCTTCAAAATCCAAAAAACTTATAGCTTCTTTAATTATTTCATTTGGTTTATGAATCATCATAGAAATATTTCCTTTTTGTTTTAACTCACCATTAACAAAAAGTTGTACTTCTAAATGTTCAATATCATTATTTATAGATACAAACTTTGAAAAAACAGCAGAGTTTCTAAAAGCTTTTGCTCTTTCCCAAGGAAGTCCTGACTTTTTTAATTTTGATTGCAATTGTCTTAATGTTAAATCAAGACCAAAGCCAACTGCGCTTATTTTATTTTCTTCAATCAAAAAAGATATCTCAGCTTCATAATGGCAAGAATCATGCTCTTTTGGGAAGACTAAATCAGATGAAATAGAAGAGTTTGGTTTTATAAAAAAAACCATACTTTCAGGTACTTCATTATTTAACTCTTTTATATGCTCCACATAATTTCTACCAATACAAACTACTTTTGATGGCTGAATCTTTATATTATCATCTAAAATTATACTATTCATTTACTCTTCCTAATATTTATTTAAAAAATCCAACAATATAATAGAAGTCATTCCCCATATTACATTATTTTTATATTTATATACCCAAACTTTATGTCTTTTGTTTCCCCAAGGTTCATGATAAAACTTAGGAAGATTAAGCTCTTCTACGGGAAAATAAATCTCTTTTTCTCCCTTTTCATTTATATGATAAGGTTTAACTTCACTTCTTAAAGTATATTCAACTGCTTTATTTTTTTTAAAAAAAGATAGAGGTATTAAGATAGTTTTTTCAACTTCACTCTTATCAATTTTCATAGTTTTTAAAGTTTTTTTCTTTATAACTCCAACAAAAACCTCAACAACAGCTCCAATAGGAGCAACCATTGTATCAAGTTGACCTACAATTTTTATATCTTTCTTTTTAATTCCAAGCTCTTCTTTTGTCTCTCTTAGTGCTGTTTGTTTAAAGTTTTTATCATGCTCTTTTTCAAAACCTCCACCAGGAAAACAGATATCTCCCCCTTGACTTATATTAGCCGCTCTTTTTTGAAATAAAATATGATATTCGCCCTCTTTTTTTACAAGTAAAATTAAAACAGCTGAATTAAACAATCTATCTCTTCCTAAAATATTTGGATGTTTAGGAAGATTAGAAAGCATTTTCTTCAAATCTTTTTTTTTCATTTTAACTCTTTATAGATTTAATAGCTTCAATCATAACTCTTACTATTTTTCTTAAATCCTCTTCACAAATACTATAAGCAACTATTGAATAAATTAGTTTACCAAAAGGTCTTATCCAAACGCCATTTTCTACACAAAAATCTTGAATAGCTTGTGCATGTGAGCTGTCATTTAACTCTATTACTCCAATAGCTCCAATATTTCTTGTGCTTTTTACAAGTTTTAAATCTTTTGCTTTTTCTAACTCTTGCGTAAATATATTTTCTATATTATTAACTCTTTCTTGCCAAGGAGACTCTAAAAGTAGTTTTATACTCTCAATAGCAACAGAACAAGCCAAAGGATTTCCCATAAAAGTTGGTCCATGCATCAAAATACCAAGCTTTGAATTTGAAATAGTTTCACTTACATTTTTTGATGTAATCATTGCAGCCATAGTCATATAACCACCAGTAAGACCCTTTCCAACTGTCATAATATCAGGTTTTATATTAGCATGTTCGCAAGCAAACATTTTTCCAGTATGCCCAAATCCAGTTGCAATTTCATCTGCAATTAGTAATATATCATATTTTTCACAAAGTTCTTTTGCTTTTTCTAAAAATTTTGGATTATAAACTCTCATACCACCAGCACCTTGAACAACAGGCTCAATTATAAATCCAGCAACTTCTTCATGATGTTTTTTAAAAGTTTCTTCTAAAGCATTTATAGCTTCAGAACAATCACTATCAATTCCAATATTAGGTGCTTTTGTAAAAATATGTTTTGGTAAATATGAACCATAAATACTATGCATAGAGTTATTTGGGTCACAAACACTCATTGCTGCAAGTGTATCGCCATGATATGCATTTTCACAAGCTATAAATCTATATTTTTTTAAACCCTTTGCTTCTTGATATTGAATAGCTGTTTTTAAAGCAACTTCAACTGAAACAGAACCACTATCACATAAAAATACACTATGTAAACCCGTTAGATCAACTAACATTTTTGATAGTGTTGCTGCATTTTTATGGCTCATTCCACCAAACATAATATGAGGCATTATTTCAACTTGTTTTTTAATTGCTTCATTTAATCTTGGATGATTATATCCATGAATTGCACTCCACCATGAGCTCATTCCATCAATCAACTCTGTATCATCCTCTAAAAAAATTGATGTTTTATCAGTTCTTTTTACAGGCAAAATCTTAGTTGTAGATGGCAATGAATTATATGGATGCCAAACATGTTCTTTGTCAATTTCTATCCAGTGCAAAATTATCCTTTTTATTTTCATTTTATCAAAACTTGTTTTATAACTACTTTTAAACAAATTTATGATAATTTATATTGCTATATACTTATAGCAAAATATAATAAAATTAGGAGTTAGTATGCAATATCATGACCTAGAATTGAAACATATTGCTAGTGTGGATGATAAAAGATATTTTATATCTACTATTAAAATGCACGTAAGACATACTTGGCTTAATCAACACGACAACGTATATGTTTATGAAACTATGATTTTTAAAAAAGAGAAAAACAAAGTTTTATACCTTGAACCAATTTACACAAAAAGATACGATGCCTATGATAAAGCAATAAGCGGACATCAAGAAGCAATAGAAAATATAAAAAATATAGTAAATAAATCAAAAGACTAGTGATTAAAAAACACTAGTCTTTTTCAAAGTTACAATTTGGTAACACTACAATAAATTTAACTTAAGTAAATAAGTGTCATTATTCCATCACATTTTAAAAAAGGATGATTATGACTTTTATTCCACTATCAATACAACTACAACAAGCAGTTAAATCAAGTAATGCAAAAGAAGTTGAAGAGTTGATTTTAAACTCTGATATAAAAACAGATTTAATAAAAGAGCACATTTCAATTAATGGAAAAGAGGCTTTAATAAATCTTTTACCAAAGTTTAAAAGTAAAGGCTTAGTTTCAAATATAAAAAGTTTGTTAGAAATTTAAAAGTGCTAGCTACATATTTTAACTAGCACTTTTTATTGTTATAGTAATATTCCTGCTAAAATATACACAATAAGAATTGTTACTAAACCTTGAATTAAAGTTGCCATTGTATAAGATTTGTATGCAGTTGCAACATCCATTTGACTAAATCTTGAAACAACCCAGAAAAAACTATCATTTGCATGACTTACAGTCATTGCACCAGCACCAATTGCCATAACTGTTAGAACTTTACCCATTTCACTATCTAATCCTAAATTTGCAAGAAGAGGATACATAATAGTTGAAGTTACAACAAGAGCAGTAGTTGATGAACCTTGAGCTGATTTTAATGCAGCTGCTATAATAAAAGGAACAAAAATACCAAGACTTAGTGTTTGTAAAGCATCACCTAAGTATGTACCAATTCCACTAGCTTTTAATACTGCACCAAGTGCACCACCAGCACCTGTAATAATAAGTATTTCACCAGCATTTTTTATACCCTCACCAATCCAACCTGAAAGTCTTTCTTCATCAAATTTTGGTAAAAGCATAGTTGCAAACAATAATCCTATAAATAGTGCATTTGTTGGATTTCCTAAAAATATAAACAACTTATAAAAAGCACTATCACTCATATGCCCAAAAGATAATTTTACAATACTAGCAGTAGCCATAAGTAAAATAGGAATAAAAATAGGAGCAAATGATTTAAATGCACTTGGTAATTCTCCATACTTTTGTAATACTTCACTATCTTTTTCTAAATCAACCAGTGAATCTTCACCACTTGTATAAATTTTACCAGAACGAACTGCCCAAAAATAACCAGCAAGCATTGTAATAATAGATATTGATATACCAAATATAATAACAAGTCCTAAATTATCAACCATTAAGTTACCAGCAGCAGCAATTGGACCTGGCGTTGGTGGAACTAATGTATGAGTTGCAAAAAGCCCTGTTGCTAAAGCAACACTCATAGCAACACCAGAAACTTTTAGTTGTCTAACCATTGAACGTTTTAATGCATTTAAAATAACAAAACCACTATCACAAAAAACTGGAACTGAAACAATATAACCTATAACTGACATTGCAAGTACCGGTCGTTTTTTTCCTACTACTTTAAGTATAACATCTGCCATTTTTATAGCCGCTCCACTTTTTTCAAGTATAACACCTATAATAGTACCAAGAACAATAACAACACCAATATAAGCAAGTATTCCACCAAAACCTTTAGTAATCGTACTTGCAATCTCCATGTAACCCATACCAACACTTATAGCTATACCATAAGCTGCAATAAGCAATGCAATAAATGGATGTAACTTTAACTTACTAGTAGCTATAACTATAAAAGCTACAGCAACTAATAAAATAAATACCAACATAATCAAATCTCCTTGTGAATATAAAAAGAATACAAAAACATAAATTTTTAAATTTACTTTTAAAAATTATTTTATCTTCTTTTTTCTTAATGTAATAGGAATAAAGTTAATATTTTAAATATATTTAAGATTAATAAAATTAGAGTTTGGAAGTTAAAAAGTGGCGTTTTTTTTATTTTTTTGTGTAAGATTTTATGTGATTTATCTTCAAATGAAAAGACACTTTATATATCTTATCAAATAAAGATGCAATTTAGATTATTTTGAAGCTTTTTTTGCTTTTTTCTCAGCTCTTTTTTCTTTTAATGTTTTTGTTGCTGCTGTTTTAACTGTTTTTTGTATATCTTTTCCCTTAGCCATGTAATTCCTTTGTTAGTTTTTTATATTATAGCCTAATAAATAAAATTATGCTTCTATTTTAAAAAATTAACTAACATAAACTACATATTACATATTAATAACAAAAATAATTTTATTTAAATATAATATATTATTATCAATTAAGGATGAATTTGTAAGTATGTACTAGTTTAGAAGTAAGCTGTTAGTATAATCAAAAAAGAATCAATGTAGCAAAGGAAAGGATATTCAATGATACATGAATCTAAAGATAATAACAATAACTTAAGTAAACAACTTACAAGAAGAAGTTTTTTTAAAAATATTGCTTTTCTTAGTTTAGTAACTTTTACAACAACTCGTCTAGAAGCAAAAGGTTCAAAAAAACAATTTAAATATCAAGAAACACCTAAAAATGGAAAAGCCTGTAAAGACTGTATACACTTTTTACCAGATAAAAATAAATGCAAAGTAGTAGAGGGTTCAATAAGTCCTGAGGCTTGGTGTACTTTATATAATAATCCACCAAAATAATCTTTAATCAAAAAAGAAGACAAAACTCTTGTCTTCTTTTTATTTTATAATAGTGCGTTTAATTTATCTTCTAGTGCACCTTTTGTAGTTGCTCCAATTAATTGGTCAACTATTTTTCCATCTTTAAAGAAAAGAATAGTAGGAATTGATCTTATTTGATATTGTGCAGTTAACTCTTGCTCAACTTCTGTATTAACTTTACAAATTTTTGCTTTACCATCAAAATCTTGTGCTAATTGATCAATAGTTGGAGCTAGCATTCTACAAGGTCCGCACCATGGTGCCCAAAAGTCAACTAATGATACACCCTCTTTTACTGTTTCTTCTATATTATCTTGATTTAATTCTATATATTTTGACCTTCTTTGTCTGCTTTCATACCCTCATCACCTTTATTCCATCCTGCTGGACAAACTTCACCATTTTCATTTGTAAAAATCATAGTATCTACCATTCTTACCATTTCATCAATATTTCTTCCAAGAGGTAAGTCATTGATTACTGCATGTCTTACTGTTCCATCTTTATCAATTAAAAATGAACCTCTAAGTGCAACAGATTCATTAAATAACACATCATAATCTTTTGCAATTTGTTTTGTTATATCTGCAACCATTGGGAAATTCACTCTTCCAATACCACCTTTTTCTACTGGTGTTTCTCTCCATGCAAAGTGTGAAAATTCAGAATCAATTGAACAACCAATTACTTGAATTCCTCTTTCTTTAAACTCTTCAACTCTTTTTGAAAAAGCAATAATCTCAGAAGGACAAACAAATGTAAAATCTAAAGGCCAGAAAAATAATACTGCACCTTTTTCACCAATATTATTATATAAATTAAAATCTTCTACAATTTGACCATCTGCAAGTACAGCTGTAGCTGTAAAATCTGGAGCTTTTTTTGTTACTATCATTTTATTTCCTTTTTTTTGTTATTTATTTTTTTTATGAAAGAATTATACATATATAATTTTAAAAGAATATTAATAAATTTTATTAGAAGATAAAAATTATCCTTAGTAAATATATTATATATTCTTTTTATACATCAACTTTCAATCCACAAACTTATTAAGCCTTTGGTGTAAAAAATTTACCTAATTCACTTCCAAAAGGAAAAACAATTGTATTTGTTTTATCACTTGAAATATCACTTAATGTTTGTAAATATCTTAGTTGTAAACCTTGAGGATTTTGAGCTAGTATATTTGCAGCTTCTAGTAAGTTTTGACTTGCTTCAAGTTCACCTTTTGAGTTAATAACTTTTGCTCTTCTTTGACGTTCTGCTTCTGCTTGTTTTGCAATAGCTCTTATCATACTTTCATCTAAATCAATATGTTTTATCTCAACATTTGAGATTTTAATTCCCCAAGCATCAGTTTGTTTATCAAGTATATCTTGAATATCTTCATTTAATTTTTCCCTTTCTGCTAACATTTCATCAAGTTCATGTCCACCTAAAACTGATCTTAGAGTAGTTTGAGCAAGTTGTGAAGTTGCATCATGAAAACTCTCAACTTGAATAATGGCTTTTTCAGGATCTATAACTCTAAAATAAACCACAGCATTTACATTTACTGACACATTATCATGTGAAATAACATCTTGTGATGGTACATCAAGTACAACAGTTCTTAAATCTACATTTTCCATCTTTTGAATAAAAGGAATTATAATAATTAAACCTGGACCTTTAATTCCTGTAAATCTACCCAATGTGAAAACAACACCTCTTTCATACTCTTTTAAAATCTTAATTGATGCTGCTAAAATTACAACAACAATAAAAACAATATATATAATACTCATAAACATTTTTTACTCCTTTGATTTTATATGAAGTGTCAAACCCTTTATAGATTCAACAATAACTTCATCGCCTTCGTTAATCTCTTCTTTACTTATTGCATTCCAAATTTCTGAATGAATTGAAACTTTGTAACTATTACCTTGTTTTTTCACAACTTTTGCTGTGGCTGATTTCATTTGATCTATTCCTGTTTTTACCTTTTGATCTTTTTGTTCAATTATAATTTTAAGCAAGTAAATAAAAATGGCAATACTGACTAAAACAAAAGCTACAATAAGTGATAAAGATATATCTACACCCAATGTTTTTTCATCAAAAAGTATCAAAGAACCAAATACAAATGCAATAACTCCTCCTATTGCAAATACTCCAAAACTAATAATAAAAATTTCCATGGTCATTAAAAATACACCAATAAAAATCAATAATAAACCAGCATAATCAAAAGGTAAAATATTAAATGCATATAAAGCTAAAGCACCACTTACTAAACCTGTAACACCTGGGAAAATTGCACCTGGACTTATTAGTTCAAAGAAAATTCCATAAATTGCTAAAAGCATTAAACCATAAGCAATATTTGGATTGGAAAGATAAGAGAGTAATTTGATTTTAAAACCCTCTTCTACTGTTTGCAATGTGCTATTTTGCGTATTTAGTTTAATCTTTTTATCATCAATTTTTACTTCAAAACCATCTAGTTTTTTTAAAAGTGTATTTAAATCATCAGCCACAAAATCTATAACACCTAATTCTAATGCTTTTTGTGAGTCAATACTAGCACCCTTAGTTACACTTTTCTTAGCCCATTGAATATTCTTGCCTCTAAGTTTTGCCAAGCTTTCAATATAAGCACTTGCATCATTTATAGCTTTTGTTTTTATAGCAGATGATTTTTTATCATCATCTTTCATACTCATTTGTACAGGAGTAGCAGCGCCTACATTACTACCTTGTGTCATTGCTGCAATATGAGAAGCATATAAAATATAAGTACCAGCACTTGCAGCTCTTGCACCTTTTGGAGATACATAAACAAGAATTGGAATTTTTGAATTAAGAATTTGTGAAACTATATCTCTTGTGGAAGATAGTAATCCACCAGGAGTATTAAGCTCAAAAATTATAAGTTGAGAGTTTTGTTTTTTTGCATATGAAATTGACTTTTTGACAAAAGCATTACTTGCAGGATTAATAGCCCCATCATAGGCAAAATGCGTTATATTTGAAGCAAAAAGTGAAATACTTAAAATGAAAAAGAGAAAAAGCAATCGCATAATAAACTCCTTTATTAAAACATCATACCTTAGTAATATCTATAAGTCAATATAAAAATTAAGATAGTTACTGTTAAAATCATTTTAAAAATAAAGGTAAAATATGAAAGAGTTAGAGTTTTTACATAAAGACTTTTTTTCACCAAAAAAATATAAACAAATGGTCAAATCATATCAAGAAAAAGATGACCCAACAGGTTGGTTTGATAAAGTCTACGAAAGTGCACAAGGTGATTATACAAAAGTTTTCTGGGCTGATTTGGAACCAAGTGCTTATTTAATAAAATGGCTAAAACAAAATCATATTAAAAAAACTAATAAAAAAGCATGTGTAATTGGCTGTGGCGTTGGAGATGATGCACAAGCTTTAAGTGATTTTGGTTTTGATGTTATTGCCTTTGATATTTCAAAAAAAGCTATTGATTTATGTAAAAATAGATATCCAAATAGTAAAGTAGATTTTACAGTTGCTAATTTATTTGATTTTCCAAAAGATTGGTTTGAAAACTTTGATGTAGTTTATGAATGTAATACAATACAAGTTCTTTTAGGAAACTATAGAAAAGAAGCAAAAAAAGCAATGTGTTCTTTAGTAGCAAAAGATGGATATATATTAGTTTCATGTAGAAGTGCAAAAGAAGAAGATGAAAAAAAAGATGAAATTCCAAAACCACTTTTAAAAAGTGAAATTGATGAGTTTAAAACTACATATAAATTAAAAGAGAAAAGTTTTTTAGCCTATGATGATAATCAAACTCCAAGTATTCCACACTTTTTTGCAGTGTATCAAAAATAGATTTTAATCAACAAATACTTTCACACAATTTCTATTTGAATTTTTAGCTTCATATAAAGCTTTATCTGCATTTAATAAAGCTTTATTACAATCTGAATCTTTACACTCAACCACTCCAAAACTAGCTGTAACATTTATATTTTTATATAAAGGTTTTTTAGCAATTAATTTTCTTAATTTTGAAGCTAAATTATATGCATCTTTTTCTTTTGTAAAAGGAAGGACTACTAAAAACTCTTCTCCTCCCCATCTTCCAATAAAGTCAGTCTCTCTTATATTTGCTTTTATTATATTTGAAAATTCAACCAAAATCTTATCACCTACTAAGTGTCCATAGGTATCATTTATTTTTTTAAAATGGTCTATATCAATTATAATAATAGATAAAGGCTTTTCATATCTTTTTTTATTTTTAAATTCAAACTCTAAAATCATATCTAATTTAGTTCTATTATATAAAGAAGTCAATTTATCAGTTTGTGATATTTTCTCTAATTTTTTATTTAGTGTGCTTAGTTTTCTATTTGATTTATAAATAATAAATAAGATTATAAGTAAAGAGATTAATACAATAAATGAAACTATTTTTATTAGAAGTTCAGTATTTATTTTTTCTTCTTTTATTACAGTTAGCCATCTATTTAAAAGCTCCTCTTTTTCATGAGGCTTAACTGAATTTATAGCTTTATTCATTATTTTTTGAAGTATAATATTATCTTTTCTAATTGCTATTTTTGAACTACTACTAATAGTTATTTTTCCAGAAATTTTTATACCAGTTATTGAAGAGTTTTGCATATTATATGCAAGTGATGGAAAAGTATCTACAAAAGCATAAATCTTATTATCTTTTAATTTTTTTAAGCCATCTAGTGTATTTTCAACAGTGACAAAATTAAAATCAGGATATCGATATCTTAATCGTTCTGCTATTGAGTAGTTTTTAATAACACCAATTTTCTTATCTTTTAACTTCTCAATTGAATCTATAAAAATCTTATTATCTTTAGTTGCTATTACATTTGAAAAATTAAAATAGTCTTGTGTAAAATTTAAATATTTTTCCCTACTTATTGTTTGTCCTGTATTTGGTAAAACATCACATTTACCCTCTTTTATTGCTTCTAGTGACTCACTCCATGAAGATGTATTTATAAGCTCAAAATTAATTCCACTATTTTTTGAAAGTTTTGTTATAAAATTTGCTATGATACCAACATATTTTCCCTCATTATTTATATATTCATAAGGTAAATAATTTGGATCAACACACATCTTTATTTTTTTTGCTTTATTTAAATAATCAATCTCTTCTTTAGTAAATAAGTAATCTTTACTTTGTATCTTTGTAACTTTTGCTTTTTTAAACCATTTTAAATTTAAATTGTTTAGCTCTTCTTTGCTAATTTGTTTTTGTGCTTTTTCAATAATATTTTTTAATATATAATTATCTCTATTAAATGCAAAATAAAAACCAAGCTCTTTATCATCATTGTTTTTCATGGTCTTTAAGTTTGTAAATAAGTGTTTATTTATAGTATAATCCAATACACTTTTTAAGCCATATGAGGCATCTGCTTTATTTGTTGATACTGCATTTATCATCTCATATGTATTTTTTGTTGGATAAATATTAATTTTAGGATAATTACTCTTAACCCTATCATAACTATGATAGCCTTTTACTAAAGCTACTGTTTCACCCTCAAGTTCTTTAAAAGTATGAACCTCTTTATGATCAATTCTTGTAAGAATTGCAAGGGGAGAACTTACATATGAATCACGAGTAAAAAGAAATCTCTCTTCTCTTTTTTTTGATTTTAAAATATTTGCCATCAAATCAATCTCATTGTTTTCTAGCATATTCATAAAATCATCCCAATTACCTTGAACATACTTTATTTCAATAGCAAGTATATTTGCAATAAGATTCATATAATCAATAGAGTAACCTTTTACAATGCCATCTTCATTGAAGTTATAAGGAGGTAAATTTGAATCATTTTGTATTTTTAGTACTTTTTTATTTTTTAAATAGTTTAATTCTTCACTAGTAAACTTGATAATTTCTTTAAAATAAACAATAAGCTCGCCTATTTTTTCATCTTTATCATTGATAATATCTTTTGTATAAAAATGTGAAGTTTTATACAAAGCCTTATCAAAAGCTTTATCTTTAAAAAAACTCATAGCATCAGCATTTCTTGAAGAACTAAACAAGTATTTTTTATCTTTTTTAATTTCAAAGCCTATTATATTTTCATAATTATCATAATACAATCTTAATAAATCACTAATCTCTTTTTCATTTTTATCATAATTTGAAGTTAAATATTTTAATTGATTAGCTAGTGTGTCTATATTTGATTTTATATTATTATTTAAAGAGTATGTATTTGTAGCAAAAGATGAAACTTGAAGTATTAAAAATATTAGTAATAAAATAATTGTTTTCATCTTGTAAAGGTAATCCTTTAAAACATTTGTTCAAGTATATAATAACTTTTAAAATATAAAACTTAATAATTTAATCTAGGGTTTTTATTTCTAAAATAAAATAATTTTATAGCTATACTCAATTTTAATTTACTTAAAATTATCAAACTAACATATTGACAACATGAACAATCTTAGCTAAGATTAAGTTAATAAGAGGGGATTTATTATGAATGTTTACGAATATGCAATGAAAGTTGAAAAAGATGGTGAAGCTTACTACAATCACTTAGCTTCAAAAGCACCAAATAATGGTTTAAAAAAAGTATTTCATATTTTAGCAGAAGCAGAAGTAAGTCACTACAATGTTTTTAAAAGTATGAGAGATAAAGATGGTTCAGATTACAAAGCAATTGATATCTCAACAGATACAAAAACAATATTTGAAACTTTAAATGCCCAAAGAGCAAATGTAAGTTTTGATGCAGACCAAATCAAGTTTTATGAAGATGCCATAAAAAGAGAAGAGGATTCATATCAATTTTATATTGATAAAGCCCAAGAACTAGAAAATGAAGATGAAAAAACAGCTTTTATAAATATTGCAAAAGAAGAAGTAAAACACAAAGCAATACTAGAAGAGATTATTCATTTTATTCAAGAACCAGACAACTGGGTTGCAAGTGCAGAGTTTTAAAAAGCTTTTATTTATTTTTTTTCCAAATGGTTTTACCTGTGGCACAAACTTTATTTGTGCCTTTTATTTTTATAGTATGAACAAAAGAGTTTTCTGAACTATCTTTTTTTGTTGAAGATAAAATCACATCACCATATTGAGCTTCTGAGATAAAACGTCCATCAATAAAATACAAATAGTAGTTATTTAGTACCTCATCAGGTATTGATTCAATTAGCCATTGTAAATATCTAAGATTATTTACATGCTTATTTGTATCAGTATCGTACATATTTACTTTAAACTCTTTTCTATACTCAAAAGAGTCAAGGGCTTCAATCTTATTACTTATATCATGTTCAAGGGCTACTGTTTTACATGATGACCATCTTTTTAAAAAGTCTGGATGTATTCTTGTAGGTCGTCTTTTTTTTATATCATAAAAAAGCCATAAACCTCTAGCTCTTCCTATGATATTGTAGTCTTCATCATAAATAATATTTTCTCTAAGCCCTCTAATAGCGTGATATTTTGATATCCAAGTTCTAATAATGATTTTTTCTTTATACAAAGGATAGCGTTGCATTTGCATCACGCCAGATAACAATACCCATCCAAGATTTTCTGACATCAAAGATAAAAGATTATGCCCAGCATAATGACAATGCTCAGCAGCAGCTTCTTGAAGCAAAGTCAAAAGAGCAATAGGCGAAGCCTCCCCTAATCTATTCATCTCAAAAAATCTTAATTCAAACTCTTTATCAAAATAGTTTTCCACAAAAACTCCTTTACTAAATAGAATATATGTAATTTAATCCATATTGTCAAGGGTAAAGTATCTTACATCTTACAAATTAAATTTGCAAAACTATCTACTTCATCCCAGTTTGTATATTCGATTACACTTTTAGGATCAGTATCACCTTTTGTTAGCCACATAATAAATCTTATCATTTGTCTGTTAAAAACTCCATATTTTCGATAATCAAGTTTTCCACCAAAAACAGCTAAATTTTTTGGTTTCCATGATATCTGTTTTAAAAACTTAACTAAATATGGATTCGTTTCGGGTCTATTTTTATTTGGTTTTCTTGCCACAATATTTACAGAGAAAAAGGCATTTTTTTTCTCTTCTAAAATCTCTTGGTTTTTCTTTATAAATTCATATACTTTTTTATTATGTTTACCATATCTAATACTTGCGCCAATAATGATTTTATCAAATTGATTTTTTCACTATCAATTGATAATAATGTAACACTATTACTTTTTTGTTCAATAACATCTTTAATTTTATTACAAATCTTTATTGTATAATTATCTGTTGTTGAATAAACTATAATTATTTTTTCCATTTAAAATCCTTATAATAATAAACCTTATCATGATGACTAAAAGCAATTTTTTGAAGTTTTTGCAAAGCTTATAAATCATGAATATTTCCATAAGAAGATTGATTGATTTTAATGCCACTATAACTTGATGGCAAACTACTAGCATATAAAGTTAGTTTTAACATAACTACCTCATCTAAGATTTGCAAGAATTGTATGTTTTATACTACTTATTTCTTTGTAATAACCCCATAATTTTAGCAGTTGTACACTGTGAATGTTCTTTTAGTATATTGATATTAAAGTTTATAACTATTTATTAGATTAAATTTTAGTATTTAAAGATTTTTCTGCTTTTTCTATTTTATCTTCGATAATTTTTATTGTGCTATCAATATTTTTTAATATTAATTCTTTTTGCTCATTTGGAATACTTTCAGATAATAAATATTTTATTACATTTAGTGTTGTTTCCACAAGTATAAGGTCTTCTTGCAGATTCTTTCTAAATCTTTCTATTTTATTTATTGATGATTTTATTTTATTCTCCATAATTATCCCTTTCTCATAATATGTTCCATAGAACATTTATAAAGAATCATATCTATTATAAACTTACAAATAAATTACCCATAGGACATATTATGAATACAATTAGCTTTTCAAATGAAGAACTTGAAATTTTTTATAAGAAAATCGGAGATAATGTAAAAAAATATCGAAAAGAAAAAAATTTTACTCAAATGCAATTGGCACTAGGTATTGGACACAATTCAGTAGGACATGTAGCAAAAGCAGAACTATACAAATATGGCAAACACTTTAATTTAGAACAACTTTATAAAATATCTAAGATATTAGATGTAAACTTAAGTAAATTAATAGATGATTGATTCTTTTGGATATTATTCTAAAATTACAGTAAATTAAAATTCATTTTTGCATTAACTTAAGAATTGAAAATTAAAGAATATTAATAATTCTTTTGTTTATATAAGCTAAGTTATCGTTATCTACTGACTACTATTTTATTACTAATTAAAAAAACTCGATTTTAGAGATTAAATTAAATATTTTTGAAAGTAACCTTGTAAATTTTTACTATTTATTAGGCTTTTTAGAATTATATAAAAATGTACCAACTAATGTACTTAAAGAACCAAAACCAATTATTCCTGCTAACCAAGGTTGATTATTTACACCTAGATATGCTGTAACAGCAAGTCCACCCATACCAATAGCTAATGCACTAAATTGACCAAAGTATGTGCTAATATGCCTAAAATTTTGTTCTTTCTGTGCCATTTTAACAATATCTTGAGGAGCATTTTTATAAACTTTTCCATATTCTTTTAAAGTAAGAGGGTCAGGAAGTGGTCCAGAATGAATTTTCATTTGTTTAAAAGCTAGCCTAGATTTAGGGTCATGTTCTAAATCTGTAATTATTTTTTGAAGTAATTCAGGTTTTTCTTGAATTACTTTTTTAAGATTATTTTCTACTTCTATTTCTTGTGTTTGCTTGATTTCTTCTTCACTTGACATAGTTTTTCCATTTCATTTATGTTATAAAAATTTTTAATTGAAGTTTTTATATCAATACCAACCATTTCCCAATCATTTTCTTGATTATTAATATTGTAGTTAGGGAAAAGACTTAAAGCACTAGAATATCCATTAATAAAAGCTCTTAGTTGTCGTCCCATGATATATTCCTTTCTTAATTTTAAATCTAACTATTTATTAGTTGTACATTATACTAAAAATCTTTACAGATTGTCTTAAATATATAAACTATTATCAATGTTTCCAACAATTAAATCTGAAGTGCACTTTTTGAAAATTAGAAAATATAAATTGTAATTTTAACCAACTTAAGACTTAAGAGACTAAGACTAAGATGACAACTAACTCTATTTCTTTTTACGCCATAAAATGAACAGCAAAACAGGGTCAGGTGATAACAATAACCCTAAACCTGAACTAGCAACTGACCTCTATTTTCTAATAATTAAACTAAAACTATTTTAACCAAGTTTTTATTAATAGTTATTTTTATACATTTTTTAATACTATTATAATTTTCTAGCATTAAGTTATCGTTATCAACTCCTATCAAAATTGTAGTTACTTGTTATCTTACTCTCCATAATGTGACCACATTCTAGAGATTCTTATTTTCTTTTCATCTTCTATTACTTCATAAACTAGTCTATGCTGTATATTTATTCTTCGTGAATATGAACCGCTTAAATTACCAACAAGTTTCTCATAAGGTGGTGGATTTTGAAATGGGTCTTTTTTTATAATTCCAATAAGTTCTTTAGCTTTTTTATCTAAATTTGTACTTGATAAATTTTTAGCATCTTTAAGTGCTAACTTACTATAAAGTATTTTATACTCTACCATTCAATATCTTCACTAAAATCTTCATCAGAAGCATTCATTGACTCTTGAATCGAAGATGCCATGTTAGGTATAGAATTTAAATATAATGTTTCTTCTATTGCATTCCAATCTTCTTGTGAAAGCATAACTACGTTGTTTCTTTTTCCTGTAATAAGTACAGGTTCATGAGATTGTGCTGTTTCATCCATCACATTGTAAATATCCGCTCTAACTTGACTTACTGACATAATTTTTGTCATAGCTTGCCCTTTAATTTATTTTCCATATTGTACTAGATATCGTACGTGTTGTCAAGATGTGATAATTTTTTAGATAAGTTTGATTTTAAAAGTGATTACGAAGAAAGATTGTTTTTAAAAACAATCTTTCAATCTTTTTAGTGTAAGAAGTGTCTTTTTCCTGAAAAATAAAGTGCCATTCCAAACTCATCGGCTGCTTGTATAATCTCATCATCTCTTATACTTCCGCCTGGTTCGATTACACATTTTACACCTGCTTCTTGGGCAGCATCGATACTATCTCTAAATGGGAAAAATGCTTCACTTGCTAGTACTGAACCACTTACATCAAGTCCTAAATCTTCTGCTTTTCTTAAGGCTGCTTTTGCTGCATCTACTCTACTTGTCATACCCATACCAACAGCTACCATTGCAGAGTTTTTCACATATACTACGCAGTTTGATTTTGTCAAACTTGCTACTTTATATGCTATTTCCATATCTTTTATCTCTTGTTGTGTTGCTTCTCTTTTTGATTTTAGTTCACTATTTTTAACTTCATCATCTTCTACTTTATCAGCATCTTGATATACAAAACCACCATCAACAATTTTAAAATTAAAATCATCATTTGAAAGCTCTAGCTTTTTTTTACCTTGTTTAAATAGTTTGATTCTTTTCTTTTTATTTAGTTCTTGTTCAGCCTCTGGTGTAAAATCAGCTGCAAAAACTACTTCTAGAAAGATTTCATTCATTTTAATTGCAAGGTCTAAATCAACTATTCCATTTACTGCAACAACTCCACCAAATGCAGATATTGGGTCACATTTTAGTGCTTGTGTGTATGATTCTAGTAGTGTATCTTTAATAGCAAAGCCACATGGATTTCCATGTTTTACAATACATACTGCATTTTCATCACCAAATGCACTTGCTATTTTAGCAGCACCTGAGATATCTCCCATGTTATTGAAACTAGCTTCACCTTTTAAAGTAATAAATTTATTTGATAGGTGTTTATCGAACTCATATAAAGCACCTTTTTGATGTGGGTTTTCACCATATCTTGTATCAAATACTTTCTCACCAACGATAAATTGTTTTGCACCCATTCCATTGTTGAATCTTTTGTTCATATAGTTTGCAATCATAGAGTCATATGCAGCTGTGTGCTCATATGCTTTAATCATCATATCTCTTCTAAACTCAACTGTATTTGTATCATTTTTAAGATTATTTAATACAGTATCATAATCAGCTACATCAGTTACAATTATAACACTATCAAAGTTTTTTGCAGCACTTCTAACCATCGCTGGTCCACCAATATCAATGTTTTCAATAATTTGTTCAAAATCATCTGTTTTTTCAATAGTCTCTTTAAAAGGATATAAGTTTACACACACTAAATCAATACCCTCAACACCAAGCTCTTTTGCTTGTGTTTTGTGTGAGTCTTTATCTCTTCTATATAAAATTCCACCATGGATATATGGGTTTAAAGTTTTAACTCTTCCCTCAAAACACTCAGGAAATTTTGTAACTTCATCTGCTTCTATTACAGCTATTCCTGCTTCTTGAAGTTTTTTATAAGTACCACCTGTACTAATTATTTCATAACCTAAACCTACTAACTCTCGTGCGAAATTTTCAACACCACTTTTATCACTAACACTGATTAATGCTCTCATTAAAATGTTCTCCCTGTAAAATTTTAGAAAATAAAAAAGCCAAACTCAATTTAGAGTTTGGCTTTAGCAAGATTTGTTCTTACAAGTCTTGTTCAATAACTTGTTTGAACTTATTAAAGTATATATCACTAGCTTTTGATAACTCAACTTGTATATCATTAATAATAATTGATTTACCTTTTACCACACCTATTTGTTCAAAAGAGATTTCATTCTCTTTTGCTACTGCTTCAAATGCCTCTTTATTAGATGCTTTTACTTCTACTAATGCTCTACTTAAAGATTCAGAAAAAATATCTTTTGAATCATCAAGCTTAACATTTACCTCAACTCCCTTATCTCCAACAACTGCCATTTTTGATAATGAAACAGCAATACCACCAACATTTACATCTTTTGCAGATACTAAAAGTGATTGTTTATTTGCTTCAATAACTGTATTCCAAAGTTTTAACTCTTTTTCAAAGTCAACTTCTGGATGAACTCCAGCAACTTTGTCATACATTTTTTTCATATATAAACTTCCACCAAACTCAGATTTTGTATCTCCAAGTAAGTAGATTAAGTTTCCTTCATTTTGTAAGCTTGATGGTAAAACTTTATTTGCATCATCATTTACACCAACCATTGCAATTGATGGTGTTGGGAAAACTCCAACACCATTTGTTTCATTGTAAAGTGAAACATTTCCACCAATTACAGGAGTGATTAGTTCTCTACAAGCGTCTTTAATACCCTCACAAGCTTGTGCAAACTGCCACATAACTTCTGGATTTTCAGGATTACCAAAGTTTAGACAATCTGTGATTGCTTTTGGCATTGCGCCTGTCATTGCTACATTTCTACCTGATTCCATAACCGCTGCACTTGCACCTAATTTTGGATCTATATAACAAAATCTTGTATTACAATCAGCACTCATAGAAAGAGCTTTTCCAGTCTCTTTTACTCTAATTGAAGAACCATCTAATTTTCCTGGTCCTTTAACTGTATTTGTTTGTACCATTGAATCATATTGATTATATACCCAAGATTTATCAACAACTTCCATATCACTAAACATTGCATCAAATGCTTCTTGATTTGAAATATTTTTATCTAGTGATATATTTTTGATATCTTTTAAATATTCTGGCTCTTTTACAGGTCTATCTAAAATAGGAGCTTGTTCACTTACTGGTTGAACAGGTACTTCAGCACATTTTTCTCCATGCCAAAATAGTTCCATATTTCCAGTATTTGTTACTTCACCAATAACAGCAACATCAAGTTCCCACTTTTCAAAAATATCAATAATTTTTTGCTCGCAACCTTTTTTGGCACAAATAAGCATTCTTTCTTGAGACTCACTAAGCATAAAATCATAAGGAGTCATTCCATCTTCTCTTGCAGGCACTTTATCAAGATGCATAATCATACCGCTATTACTTCTTCCTGCCATTTCAAATGAAGATGAAGTAAGTCCAGCAGCACCCATATCTTGAATACCAATAATTAAATCTTCTTTAAATAACTCTAAGCAAGCTTCTAAAAGTAGTTTTTCAGTAAAAGGATCACCAACTTGAACAGTTGGTCTTTTTGATTCACTATCTTCATCAAATGATGCACTTGACATAACAGCTCCACCAAGTCCATCTCTTCCTGTTTTACTTCCCACATACATAACTGGATTTCCAACACCCTCAGCAATTCCTAAGAAAATCTCATCAGCTTTTGCAAGTCCTAAAGTAAATGCATTTACAAGGTTATTTCCAGCATAACACTCTTCAAAAGTTGTTTCACCACCTATTGTTGGTACTCCCATGCAATTACCATATCCACCAATACCAGCTACAACACCTCTTAATAAATATCTATGTTTTTGCGCAGTTTCACTGTTTCCCTCAATTCCAGCAAATCTAATAGAGTTCATATTTGCAACTGGTCTAGCACCCATTGTAAATACATCTCTTAAGATACCACCAACACCAGTAGCTGCACCTTGATAAGGTTCAATAAATGAAGGGTGATTATGTGATTCCATTTTAAATACAGCAGCATATCCATCTCCAATATCAATAACACCAGCATTTTCACCTGGTCCTTGAATAACCCATGGAGCTTTTGTAGGAAAACCATTTAGGTATTTTTTACTTGATTTATATGAGCAATGCTCACTCCACATAGCCGAAAAAATACCAATTTCCACATGATTTGGTTCTCTTCTTAAAATATTTCTAATCTGACCTAATTCCTCAAGTGTTAAAGAGTGCGCTAGTGCTATCTCTTCAATATTCATCTCTTTTTCTTGCATCTGTTACCTTAAAAGTTATTTCATAGTTAATGTGCGATTATATCTAAAAAGGGGTTAAAAAAACTTTTATCCCTCAGTTAGAATTTTTATTGAATTGTCTTTTAACTCAATAAAAAGTTCCTTTTTACCATCAAACTTATAATTTCTAGTTCTATATTTTTCATCCATCAAAACTTTATACATTTTTTTATTTAATGAATTAGGATAAGGTATTATATTTATATTTGAAAAAACAATAGTTTTATCTTCTTTTCTTGAAAAAATTCTTTTTTTATACTGTGAAAAACCATCTAAACCCAAACCATCATATCGTCTAAAATCATTTGAATAAAAAGACAAATATCTTTCAATATCAGATTTTCTCCATGCGTCTTTCCATTTATAAATAAATGATAATATTGAACTAATATCATCTTTTTTTACTTTTTCAATTTTACCTTCTGAGATTAAAACAAGTGCTTCATTTAATCTAATACTTTTATCTAAATTAACTAAATTTGGATTATCCAAAGCAATACAACCTTGTGTAAACTCTTCTCTTTTTTCATTTAAAGGCATACCATGAATCCAAATTCCATGCCCTTTTTTATTCATTGCTTTGTCAAAAGTATTTGGATAAGAAGTCACAAGTGCAAGTGGACCATAAAATGGATCAAGTTTTGTAAGTTTTGAAGTTAATTCATATACGCCCTCAGGAGTTTTTAAATCACCCTCAATTTGTTTGTCACCTGGTTTTTCACCAACAATTACATTATCTTGAACTACTTGTGAGAAAAGATTATTTACATTTTCTAAAACTTTTAACTCTTTTGTTCCTTTTTCTACTAAAATTAAGAATTTTTTAGACTCATAATAACCATATGTCACATCTTTTTTTTCTAAAAAGTTATTCCAATAACTCTTTTCTTGTAGTTGTTTTTCTAGTTTTTCTTTTACAGCATCAATTCCTTGTGTTCTATAAATATCTATTAAATCTGCAAATAAGAAAGATACACAAAGGGCAAACATAGCCAAAATACGCATTAAACACTCCAAATATTTTTTTTTAAGTTTTGCAATTGTATAATATTACCCCTAATTTTTATATAAAAGTAGTCTCATGAAAATCATATTTACATTAATCATATTTTTAACAACTGTTTTTGGAGTACAAGTTCAAGAATTAACATGGCCAAAAGGTGAAAGTTTTTTAACTTTTTTAGATAAATACAATATCTCTCAAAATCTCTATTTTAGTTTAGAAAAAGAGGATAAAGAGCTTTGTTCAGAGATCATTGCAGGTATTGATTATAACTTGATGCTAAATGAAGATGGTAGTTTAAAACAGGTTTTAATACCAGTTTCAGAAGAGATGCAACTTCATATTTATGAAACAAAAAAGGGAAAATATGCATTTGAAACAATACCAATTGCATATGAAGAGATAGATGAAACAATAGCAATAAAAATCCAAAGGTCACCATTTAAAGATATATTTGAAGCAACAGAAAACTTAGCTTTAGCAAATGAAGTTATGAGAGTTTATGGAAGAAGTATTAACTTTAGAGGTATTCAAAAAGGTGATTTTGTAGCACTAAAATATAAACAAAAAGTTAGAATGGGTAAATATTTTGGAACCCCTGAGCTAGTTGCTGCTATGGTAGAAGTAAACGGTAAAAGAAACTATAGATTAAAAAATAGACACAATTTAAAATATTATGATGAAAAAGGAAATGGTTACTCAAAAACCTATTTTTTCCAAATTCCTTTAACTTACAAAAGAATTTCAAGCCAATTTACAAGAAAAAGATGGCATCCTGTATTAAAAAGATATAGAGCACACCTAGGAACTGACTTTGCAGCACCAAGAGGAAGAAAAATATATGCAGCTGGTGATGGAAAAGTTATTTTTAAAGGAAGAAGAGGAGGATATGGTAATACCATAATCATAAGACACTCAAATGGATATAGAACACTATATGCCCATCAAAGTAGATTTAAAAGTGGTCTTAGAGTTGGAAGTTATGTAAGAAAAGGTACTCACATAGGATATGTAGGAAGTACAGGTCTTAGTTCAGGACCGCACTTACACCTTGGCTTATATAAAAATGGAAGAGCTATTAATCCTTTAAAAGTAATAACAAGAGGAAAAGAAGTAAAGCTTTCAGGAAAACAAAAAGCAACTTTTATAGCAAATACAAAAGATTATGTGCAAGAGCTTGATTTAGTAGTTAGCGACCAAAATAGAAAACTTCCTACAAAATTTGCAAGAAAAGAGAGTTATACACTGTTACAATAAAACTCAAGGAGTTTAAATGCAAAATGAAAATATTATAAAAGACCCAAATGAGCTTTTAGAGAAAATAGACAATCTGCACCCCTCAGATATTGCTTACTCATTGAGAAAAATTGAAAATGAAAGTATTGAAGACTTTTTTTATATCTTAAAAACTATTCCTGATGAACTTTTAGGGGAGGTTCTTTTAGAACTTCCTGACAATCTACGAGATGCTGCTTATGAAGAGCTATCAATCCAAAGACTTACAGATGCTGTTGATTTACTTGAATCAGATGATGCAACAGATATTATCCAAGAAATAGAAGAGATTGATAAGCAAAAAGCAAAAGAGATTTATGAGGGTTTAGAAGAAGAAGATAAAAAAGATATTGAATGGCTTAAAAGATATGAAGAGGATGAAGCTGGTGCATATATGCAAACTGAGCTATTCTCAGCAAAATTAAATGAAACAATTGGTGAATCAGTATATAGACTTAAAAATGCAAAAGCAAATGATGAATTAGTAAATATTCATCAAGTTTTTGTAGTAAATGATGAAAAATCACTAATAGCTTCAATCTCACTTGAAGATTTAATAATCTTTGATTTTGATAAAACTTATGAAGATATTATAAATGAAGCTGATGAGTTTAAATATAAACCCTTTAAAGTAAGTGATAATACACATATTGATGAAGTTGCAAAACATTTTGAACAGTATGACTTAAATGTTGTTGCTGTTGTTGGTTATCAAGATATGCTTATGGGTAGAATTACAAGTGATGATATTTTAGATGTAATTGAACAAAATGCAACAGAGCAAATGTATCAATTAGCAGGGGTACATGAAGATTTTGAACATGAAGACAATCTTATTACTACTGCAAAAAAAAGAGCAATTTGGTTATTTTTAAACTTAGGAACTGCTATTTTAGCCTCACTGGTAATTGGTTTGTTTGATCAAACTATACAAGCATATGTTGCATTAGCAATTTTGATGCCTATTGTAGCATCAATGGGAGGAAATGCAGGAACACAAACATTAGCTGTTATGGTAAGACAGTTAGCACTAGGAGATATTGAACTAGAAAATGCAAAAAGTGCCGTAAGAAAAGAGGTATTTATCTCTTTAGTAAATGGTGTATTATTTGCCATAATCATGGGATTTATTGCATGGCTTTGGTTTGATGAAAAACTTCTTGGTTTAGTTATTGCTTTATCTATGGTGATTAACCTTTTTAGTGCAGGTTTCTTTGGAGCTTCAATTCCTTTATTATTAAAAAAGTTCAATATAGACCCAGCAGTAGGAAGTACAGTTTTACTTACAACAGTTACTGATATAGTGGGCTTCTTTAGTTTCTTAATGTTAGCTAAAGTAATTCTTTTATAAAATGGCGAAAAATTAAAACTGATAAAGGAAAATTTAAGGATGGCTTTATTGAATAACGAAAAGTGTATTTTACCTTTAAGTAGTATAGCAGAACTTCTAACTACAAAAGCAAGAACTTTAAAAATGTATGAAGAAAAAGGACTATTTCCTAAAAGACAGAACCAAACAAAAAAACTTTATTCAATTACTGATGTTAGATTTATTGCATTTGTACACTATCTTGCAAGTGTAAAAAAAATAAATGCAAATGGAATAAAATATATTTTAGAGATGCTTCACAATAATATGGATGAAAAAAACAGAAATGAGTTTTTAGATATTGTTGAAAGTAAGTTAGAAAAAATATCAACAAGTGATGTAGAAGATATTGATAATTTCAAATAACTAGCAAATTTTTAAAATAAAAAAGGGGAACAAGAATATATTTCTTGTTCCCCTTTTTTTGTTTTTAAGTTATATTCTCACACTATTTAAATAATTAGATTTTAAGCTATTTTACTATATTTTACTACTGATATGTAATTAATATACATATAAATTGTTTTTTTATTACATAAATTATGTAACTATAGGAGTAACATGAGTAAAAAATATTCAACTGACTATGAGATAGGTCAGGACAACTTACAAAAATTCGGATTAGACATTCATAATCCTGTATTTATAATAAGTGCTTTAATTGTTTTAGCATTTGTTATAGTTACTGCAATTTTTCCATCAATTGCAAATGAAACATTAGATGGTGCAAAATGGTGGGCTATTAATAATTTTGATTGGTTATTTATGTCTTCAAGTAATATCTTTGTTATATTTTGTTTATTTCTTATTTTTTTACCAGTGGGTAAAATAAGAATTGGTGGAGAAGATGCAAAACCTGAGTTTTCAAAAATGTCATGGTTCTCAATGCTATTTGCAGCAGGAATGGGTATAGGACTTATGTTTTGGTCTGTTGCTGAACCAGTAGCATATTATACAGATTGGTGGCATACACCTTTAAATGTTGAAGCAAATACACCTCAAGCAAGAGAATTAGCAATGGGTGCTACAATGTTTCACTGGGGATTACACCCTTGGGCAATTTATGCAATTGTTGGTTTATCTTTGGCTTTCTTTTCATATAGTAAAAAGTTACCACTTACAATGAGATCAGCTTTTTATCCAATTTTAGGTGATAAAATCTGGGGTTGGCCAGGTCATGTAATTGATATATTAGCAGTATTTGCAACTATTTTTGGACTTGCAACTTCTTTAGGACTTGGAGCACAACAAGTAGCATCAGGATTACATTTTTTATTTGATGTTTCAAATGGTGTTGGTACACAAATTATTATTATTGTATGTATTACAGCTGTTGCAATTGTATCTGTTGTAAGAGGTTTAGAAGGTGGTGTAAAAATATTAAGTAATTTAAATATTCTTTTGGCTTTCTTATTAATTATGTTCGTAATCATTGTTGGTCCAACACTTGGAATTTTCAATGGTTTTTTAGATACAGTTGGCGCTTATGCTACAAATATGCTTGATTTGGCTAATTTTGTAGGAAGAGAAGATCAAGAATGGTTCCATGGTTGGACGATTTTTTATTGGGCTTGGTGGATTGCATGGTCACCTTTTGTTGGTATGTTCATAGCAAGAGTTTCAAAAGGTAGAACAGTAAGAGAGTTTATTATTGCTGTTTTATTAATTCCTACACTAATTACTGCTATTTGGATGAGTGCATTTGGTACTACTGGAATTGATCAAGTAATAAGTGAAACAGGTGCATTAGCAGATGGATTAACAGATAAATCATTGGCAATGTTTCAAATGTTAGAAAATCTTCCTTTATCATCAATTACTTCAGTTTTAGCAATATTTTTAGTAATTGTATTTTTTGTAACATCATCTGATTCAGGTTCATTAGTAATTGATAGTATCACAGCAGGTGGAAAATTAAATGCTCCAACAACACAAAGAGTTTTTTGGGCAGTTGTTGAAGGTGCTGTTGCCATATCACTTTTATATATGGGTGGAAAAGAAGCATTATCAGCACTTCAAGCAGGTTCAATTACCACAGCATTACCATTTACAATTATATTATTAGTTATGTGTTTTAGTCTTTATAAAGGATTAAATAGTGAATTAAAACATCTTGATTCATTAAAAAAGTAAATAAAAAAGTAAAGTAGCAATTGCTACTTTACTTTTGTAAAGAAGAAGAAACGATAGTTAAAAACTCATCTTTTGTTTTTTTATTTTGTTTAAACAAACCTCTAAGTGCTGAAGTAACAGTAGTAGAGCATATTTTTTCAACACCTCTCATCTCCATGCACATATGCCTTGCATCAATCATAACAGCAACACCTTTTGGTTTTAATGTATCATTTAATGCATCACAAATTTGTTCAGTCATTTGTTCTTGAATTTGTAATCTTCTAGCAAATACATTTACAACTCTTGGTATTTTACTAAGACCTACAACTTTTCCATTTGGAATATATGCAACATGAGCTTTCCCAATAATTGGTAACATATGATGTTCACATTGACTATAAAATTCAATATCTTTAATAACAACCATTTCATCATTTGTACTTGTAAATAGTGCAGATTTCAAGATATCTTCTGGATTTTCTTTATATCCCCCACAAATAAATTCAAAAGCTTTTCTTACTCTACTTGGAGTTTTTTCTAAACCTTCTCGTGTTACATCTTCACCAATATACTCTAAAATATTCCTTATTGAGTCTTCAAACTCTTGTTCTTTACCCATTTTTTTCCTTTAAAACTTTATCATATCACTCATACTCCACATTGGAATAAATATTGCATATATAATCCAAAGAATCAATCCCATTATTAATAAAAAAACAATAGGCTGTATCCAAAAGGAGAGTGACTTAACTTTATTCTCAAAACTTATTTTATAAACTTTTTCTATTTCAAAAGTGACTTTAGATAAACTATTTGATTTTTCACCTGTATTAATCAAGTTTAATACAAAACCATCAAATAAATTTGTAATCTCAAAAGCAAAAGATATACTTTTACCACTTTTTATCAAAGTTTCAATGAGCGATATTTTATCTAAAAGATATTTGTTTTTAATTAAATAACGAAGACTACTTAAAGTATCAAAAAATTCATAATTTGCTTTTTGTAAAATATTTAAAATTATAAATATTTTATAAAGTTCAAAATCTAAAACTATTTTACTACATAAAGGTATCTTAAGAAGCACTATTTTAGAAACTATATATTTAAACTTATCATTTGATTTATAAAAAAAATAGATAAATAAAAAAATTAACAGATTAAATAATATTATATAAAAAATATAACTATTTAAAAAATCTTTTAATGAATAAAGTAAAATAGTTGCACTATTTGCTTTTATTGCATTGCTATTAATCAAAGGTTCAAAAGCAGGTAAGACAAAATAAAATATTGCTAATATAGAAAATATCAAGGTTAATAATAATACAAAAGGATAGAAAAAGGCTTTTTTAAAACTATTTTTTACTTCTAATTGAAACTTCAAAAGTCTACTCAAAGCTTTTATAGCTAGATTTAAATCACCATTTTTATTTACAATTTTAAAAAAACTTTTAACAATATAATCAACTTTAAATCTTTGTTCATCATAATTTAAACCTTTTGCATTTTTCACATTATTTGATAAATCTTTTAAAAACTCTTTATGTTTTTTATTTTTTCTATTATTTCTTAAAATATTTAAAGAAGTAGTAACATCAATATTAGAATCCAACATCAAATCAAGTTCATAAAAGATTTGATATATCTCTTTAGTATCAAAAATATATTTACTTTTTTTAAACTTAGTATTCATCTTTTTTTTAATTTTTATAGTATTTTTTGGTAGTTGAATCTCATCTAAATTATCACAAATAATAACTTTTGAACAAAGTTTTGAGTTTTCTTGATAATATATTTTATATTTCATCTTCAAAACCTAGTACTTTATAAACCTCATCTAAAGTTGTTAAACCTTTTTTTACTTTATTTTTTGCATCAAAATATATATCTTCATAATTTATAGAATCTAAATATGTTTTATACTCATAGTTTGAACTATTTTTTGCAATTAATGAGCTCATATTTTCGTCTATTTTTATATGTTCACAAATAGCTGTTCTTCCTTGATATTTTGTATAATTACAGTTTTTACATCCTTTAAAAGCACAATTAGGACAAACCTTTAAAACAAGTCTTTGATAAAATATTGATTTTAAAGTTGAAGATAGTAAATAGCTTTGAGAATTCAAATCAAGAAGTCTACTAATTGAGTTTAGTGCACTATTTGAGTGTATTGTTGATAAAACCAAATGCCCCGTCAATGAAGCTTGAATAGCTATTTGCAAAGATAACTTATCTCTAATTTCTCCAATAAATATAATATCAGGATCTTGCCTTAATATATTTTTTAAAACTGAGGAGAAACTAACATCTAACTTATCATTTACATTTATTTGTGTTATTCCATCAAGTTTATATTCAACAGGGTCTTCAACTGTAATAATCTTTTTATTATCTAAATCAAAACTTTTTAATATTGAATAAAGTGTAGTTGTTTTTCCGCTTCCTGTTGGTCCACAAACTAAAACTAAACCTTGTGTTAAATTAGATATATTACTCAAAGAGTTATAAATTGACTTTGAAAACTCTAGATATTTTAAATCCTTTTTTATACTTTTATTATCTAAAATTCTAAGAACAATTGATTCACCTGATATTGTTGGCAAAATAGAGACTCTAAAATCATAACTATTTTCATTTAACTTTTCATTTATTCTTCCATCTAAAGCCTTTCTATACTGAGTGATATCCAACTTTGCTTTTAACTTTATAATTGAGCTAATAACTTTATAAAAAGCCAAATCAAAACTAATAATGTGTTTTAGTTTTCCATCAATTCTAAATCTTATAAAAAGAGTTTTTTCATTTGTCTCAATATGTATATCACTTGCTCTTTTTTCAATACTAAATTCAAGTAAGAGTTTAAAAAATTTATCTATATGATTTTGGGAGTTCTCTTTTAAATTTTCTAAGCTTTTTTTATATAACAAATATAATTCGTATCTTGTATTAAAATCACTTAAATAAAAAAGTACCTCTTCTTCTTTTATATTTATAAAACTTGTCAAATTAAAAAAACATTTTTTAGCAAAAGTTATATCACTTTTTTTACAAACAGCACAGTAAGAATATACATCGTCTTCATATATAGGTAGTATTAAACTCTTTTGTAAAGCATTTATATCAAACTTTTTTACTAACTCATAATCAATAACAAACTCTTTAATTTTATTCACTACTAATCCTTTTTTCCCATTTATTATTTATTAATACATAATCAAAAACGATTGATTGGGTATTTTGTACTTCTACTAAAGAATCATCTCTTTTTTTTAAAAAATCTAAGTTACTTTTTTTAATAATATCTTTTTCAATAATTTCATAATCTTTTGATAGTTCAATAAAAATATCTGCCTTTACCATATTTGATTTATTTTTTATTATTAAACTTTTTATATTTGTATTTGAACTTATTGTTTCAATAAACTGTGTTGCATAGAGTAGTTTTAGCATTGAAGTCTCTATTTTAAGCTCTAAGCTACTCTTTTTTTTAATTAAAGAGTTTATTTTTATTTTCTCTTTTTCAAAATAATTACTAAGCGATAAAAAAAGTTTTTCTTCATCAATTCTATTATCTTTAGTTTTTAATATTAAAGCATTATTTGAGATATTAATCTTTTTTATTTTGTTAAAATTCTCAAATAAAAATATTATTATTAGAGTAAACAAAACTGGAAGTAAAAATAGTTCTATTTTCTCTAAAAGTGTAAACTTTCCTATTTTTTTATCTATTTTCTTGTATAAATAATTTTGCTTCATACTCACTACTTTGTTTATTATGTTCTAAAAAATTCACCTTTGCACCTATTTTTTTAGAAAAATTTTCAATATTTACTACTTTATTAGAACTTACAAGTAAGTCTATTTTATTACTTTTTATAGTTAAATCTTTAAATTTTAAATTATGTGCAAAGGAGTTATTTAAAATATCAATTAACTTTTTTGTTTTTAAATCTTTTTTCTCTTTAGTAAATAAAACCTTATTTTCTACACTATTAGTTACTCTATTTTGAGTATATAAAAAATAATTCACTAAAAAAACTATGCATAAAATACAATTTAAGATAAGTGCATTAAGATAGTTATTTGATGAAAAATCAAGTATATTATATTTGTTTTTCTGACTTTTATTTATAAGTTTTTCAAAGCTTTTATTATCAAGATTTGTTATCTTTGAGATTTCAATATTGAGTTTGTTTTTGATTAGCTGTATTAATTCATCTTCATTTAGTTTATACTTTAAGTTCAAAAAGTAGTAGAGTTTTTTATTTTTTAAAAGTATTAAATAAGAATCATAAAAAAGTAAAGTATATAAACTATCACTATTTATATTATCTAAAAAGAGTAAAGCAAAATCATTTTTTTCAAATACAAAGACTTGATAAGAGTTTAGTTGTTGTATATAACTATAATAAACATACTTATGTTTATAAGATATATTCTTCAATTGCAAATTTGAACAAATAAACTCTTTGATATATTTATCATCTATTTGCTCATTTACTTGTATTAAAATAGTAAAAAAGTAGTTATTTAAAATGTTAAACTTTTCCATAAAGAAAGTTTAACATAAAAATAATAAAATTAGTTATTTAAAAACTTTTTTGATTCACTTAAAAAATGCTCTCTTGCAAATTTATGTTTTATTATAGGTTTTGTATATCCTTTTATAGTATTTGAAAAAAGAAAATCTTCATCATGTATATCTTTTGCATTTACATTACTTAATGCTTTTAAATGCTTTTTGATATACAATGCATCTTTATCAAACTTTTTAGCTTGTAAATATGGATTAAAGACTCTAAAATATGGTTGTGCATCTATTCCTGTACTTGAACTCCACTGCCAAGAAAGTATGTTTGAAGCTGCATCATAATCCATAAGGTGCTTTGCAAAAAAAGCTTCTCCTTTTTGCCATGGAAGCATTAGATGTTTACAAAAAAATGAAGCTACAATCATACGCACTCTATTGTGCATATAACCAGTAGTAAGTAATTCACTAACACCTGCATCAATAATAGGAACTCCTGTTTTTGCACTTATAAATTTTTCATAATAATCTTTGTTGAAACTATAAGGAGCATAGCTTCTAAAATCTTGTGTATGAAGTTTAGGAAAGTGATATAAAAGTGAAGCATAAAAATCTCTAAAAACTAGTTGTCTAAAAAATGCTTCTGTATCAAAACCTTGTTTTTTTAAAGTTATTAACTCTCTTAATATACTTCTTATACTTATTGTTCCAAATCTTAAATCAACACTTAAATTAGAAGTTGCATCTTCATTTAAATAATCTCTTAAATCTTTATAGCTTATAAGTTTAGATTTTAATTGTTTTAATTTTTTTAAAGGTGATTCGTATTTTATACTATTTTGTTTAAATCCAATTGTATCAATACTGAGTGTTTTTTGAATAAGCTTGTTTTCTTTAAACTCATTTATATAATCAAAAAATTCAAAACTACTTAATTTATTTGTTTCAAGTTCATATTTTAAAGAGTGCTCTTTTGTATAAACTTGTTTTGCTTCTTTATAATATGGAGAAAAGACAACATAAGGTGAAGAATCTTTTTTCAAAATCTCCCTTGGTTCATAAATATAACAATCATACAAAGGTATAAAATTGATTATTTTAGCTACTTCTTCATCTCTTTTTCTTGCATAATTATCATAATCAACACTTGCATAAACTTCATCATAAGCTTTTGATTTCAAGTACTTAAATACATCAATAACATCAGCATAAAATATAGCTAAATCTAAACTATATTTTTTTAACTCATCTTTTAATTGTATTACTTTTTTAAAAATATAATCAACTCTTTTATCATCACTTTTAAGTTCTAATAAAATTTTTTTATCAAAGATAAATATAGGCAAAACTTCATTTGCTTTTATTGATAAAAGCATAGAGTCATCAACTCTTAAATCTCTTCTAAACCATAAAACTGTTTTTTTATTTTCCACTATTAATATCACTTCTTAATGCTAATTTATCAGGATAAGGATGTAAAAACTTCTGTTTTAATAAAAACTCTTTTTCATACTTTACACTAAACATTTTAATAAGTGCAATTACTGTAATTAATGGAATAATTTTCTCTTTGTATTGAGCTATTAAATCTTTTAATTCTATTTTCTCTTTTGAAGTTAAATCTTTTTTAAAAAATCCCACCATATGTTCTAAAACATTTACTGTTTTACTTATTTTGCTCTTAGTTGCAATAGTTTGTTTAAATAACTGTTTATATTCATCCATAATATCTTTTAAACTCTTTTTTTCATGATTTGCTACTATATTTCCAAGTTCTCTGTATAGAACTTCATTTTTTGAGTGAAGTAAATATTTATAAGATGTATGAAATTCAACTAGTTCATTAAATTTTGTTATTTTGTTACTTAACTCTTCTACTTCACTATATGCAAAAATTTGCATAATAAAATTTTCTCTTAGCCAAGCATCATTAAGTCTTGCTTCTTCTTCTATTGGAAGGTATTTAAACTCTTCTTTACACATAGCAGCAAATACACCATCTTTTTTTCCTTGAGGCATTCCATTTTCATAATATTTTGTGCTACCTAATCCACAGCTTGGAGATTTTGATTTCAATATTATTCCACAGATTGCTTGTTTTTTAAGATTATCTATTTCTTGAGAAGAAGCTTCAAATACTTTACTTGTAACATCTTCTTTTGTAAAAACTGTTTTAAGCTCTAAATCTTTTTCTTTTTCACTAATGATTCTAATTGTTTCTCTTGGTGTTCCCAATGCCAAATGCTCTGGACAAAAAGGCACAAATTGTGCATATTCAGATAGTGTTTTAAGAACAAATTTATTCATTTGATTTGACCCATCATATCGAACATTATTTCCCAATAAACAACTTGATACAGCTAATAACATAGATAATCCTCAATTTAATTTCATTTTTTAATTATATCATCAATAGTTGTTCTTTAATACACAATTTATGTTCATTGATGACAACTTTTTACTATATCTTTTGATTATAATATATATAATAAAGGATAATAAGTAAAGTTTTTGATACTATATGTAACACAATATAGGCAATTTTATTTATATTAGCTTACAAAAATATACTAATAAATATAATTAAGATTATTAGATAATCTTAATGTGTAGAATTCTCACTTCTTACAAATTTACATATTTTATACATAATTTATAGTTTCATTTTGAAACAATAAAATTAAAAATGTGTAAATATAAACAGGAGAGAGCGGATGAACGAAAAATTAGTAGAAAAGATAGAAACCCATCCACAATACATAGAACTTGTTAATAAAAGAAGAAGTTTTAGTATTAAGCTTGGAGTTTTCGTATTAGTTATGTTTTATGCATATATTTTAACAATTGCATTTAACAAAGAGATATTAGCTACAAAAATAGGCGATGGATTAACAACAATTGCTTTTCCAATAGCCCTAGCAATTTTAGTAATTAGTTTTATAACTACAATTATTTACGTAATAAGAGCTAATGGTGAGTTTGAAGACTTAATCAATAAAGTAAAAGATGATGTAAAGGATGAGTTATAATGATAAAATTACTAGCACTACTTTCAATTTTTAGTGTTTCAGTTTTTGCAGCGGGAGATGCAAGTTTTGAGGCAACTAAAAGAGATTTAAATATACCAGCTATTATTATGTTTTTTATATTTATTGTAGGAACATTAGGTATTACATACTGGGCAGCAAAGAAAACAAAATCTGCAAGTGATTTTTATACAGCAGGTGGAGGAATTAGCGGTTTTCAAAATGGTATGGCAATTGCAGGTGATTATATGTCAGCTGCTGCATTTTTAGGTGTTTCTGGTCTTATTTACTTAAAAGGCTATGATGGAGTTATTTATGCTGTTTCATTTTTAGTTGGTTGGCCAATTATTCTATTTTTTATGGCAGAAAAACTAAGAAACTTAGGAAAATTTACCTTTGCAGATATTGCTGCTTATAGATTAGGTCAAAAAGAGATTAGAACATTAGCTGCTTTTGGTTCACTATCAGTTGTTATTTTGTATCTTATTGCTCAAATGGTAGGTGCAGGAAAACTTATTCAAGTTCTATTTGGAATGGAGTATGAATTTGCAGTTATATTAGTTGGTGTTATGATGATTATTTATGTTACTTTTGGTGGCATGTTAGCAACTACTTGGGTTCAAATAATAAAAGCATGTCTTTTATTAACAGGTGTATCTTTTATGGCTATTATGGTTTTATACCATTTTGATTTTAATTTTGAAAGTTTAGCTGTAAGTACTTGGTATGGCACTTATGTTAGGTACTGCTGGGCTTCCTCATGTTCTTATGAGATTCTTTACTGTTGGAAATGCTAAAGAGGCTAGAAAATCTGTTGTTTATGCTACTGGTTTTGTTGGATATTTTTGGATTATTATTACAATAGTTGGATTTGGAGCAATTGCTTTTTTAAATTCAGCAGATGGCGCACAATATTTTGTCGATGGGAAGCTATTTGGTGGAAATAATATGGCATCTATTCATCTATCACATATGCTAGGAGGAAATGCATTTTTAGGATTTATTTCAGCTGTTGCTTTTGCTACTATTTTAGCAGTTGTTTCTGGTCTTACATTAGCAGGTGCTAGTGCTATTTCCCATGATATTTATGCAAATGTTATTAATCCTCAAGCAAGTGATGAAAAAATTGTTAAAATATCAAGAATTACTGTAATTGCAGTTGGAATACTTGGAGTTATTTTAGGTATTGCATTTGAGCAACAAAATATTGCATATATGGTAGGTCTTGCATTTGGTATTGCTGCATCTGCAAACTTTCCAATTTTATTTTTATCAATTTATTGGAGAAAACTTACTACAAGAGGTGCTTTTATTGGAGGATTTATTGGTTTAATTACTGCTGTTGTATTAGTTGTAGTAGGACCAATTGTTTGGGTTCAAATTCTTGGAAATGAAGAAGCAATCTTTCCATATAAACACCCTGCACTATTCTCTGTAACAACTGCATTTATTGCAATTTGGTTTTTCTCAATTACAGATAACTCTCAAAGAGCAAAAGATGAACAAGAGAAATTTAGAGCTCAAAATATTAGAGCAAATACAGGTTTTGGTGCAAATACAGCTGTTGAGCATTAGAACTTTTCAAAGAGGTTAAAACCTCTTTGAAATTAAACTTTATGATTAATTACTCCAGAGCCTTTACCTAAGTTCGGAGCTTTTAAAATAGCTTCATAAACATACTCTTTTGATACTCTTATTGCTTCTTCCAAATCTTTACCCAATGCCAAATTTGCAGCAATGGAAGAAGATAAAGTACAACCTGTTCCATGAACATTTTTTGTTCTAATATATGGAGTATGAAAAGATTTGATATCAGTTTTTGTATATAAATAATCTATACTATACAAAATATCATTTATCTCTTTTTTATGTTTTTTTATTAAAACATTTGTTTTGTACTCTCTGATCTTAGTTAAGTCATGTTCTTCATTTTCATTATAATCAAAAAGTTGTTTTGCTTCGTATAAATTTGGTGTTATTACCTTTGCGTATTGACAAAAATCTTTTAACTCTTTTATAGCTTCTGTTTCCAATAAAGCTGAGCCAGCTTTTGATACAAATACAGGATCTAGAACAATAGGAATACCCAAATCTTTAATTGCATCTTTTACTGTTTTTATTATTTTTTTGTTAAAAAGCATACCTACTTTTATTACTTTAATATCAAAATCATCTAAAATTGAATCGATTTGTGCTTTTACAAATCTAGCATCAACTTCAAAGATATCTTTTACACCTGTTGTATTTTGAGCTGTTAATACTGTAACAACCGAAGCCCCATAAACACCAAAAGCTTCAAAAGTTTTTAAATCAGCTTGTATTCCTGCTCCACCACAAGAATCAGAACCTGCGATTGTTAAAACACTTTGCATATTTGCTCCTTATTTTTCGATAAATTCTCTAAATTTTTTTGCTCCATCTTTACTTGAAGTAATGCTATCTTTTATATTTGTAAAGAAAAACTCAATCTTACTTTGCTCTTGTGTCTTCATACTTTTTACATAATCAAGATTTATTATATATGAACGATGTATTCTAAAAAAATTTGATGATTTTAACAAATTTTCCATATCAGATATCTTTTTTGCATAATATGAAAAGCCCTCTTTTGTTCTAAAAATTACTTCATTTAAATCAGCTTGAATATAAACAATATCTTCAGGCTTTAACAAATAAGCTTCATCTCCATTTTTAGTTAAGAACTTTGTACCTTTTTCTTCTTTTTTATAAGAAATTGCTCTATTTATACTTTTTTGTAAATCCTCTTTTGTAAAAGGCTTCAATAAATAATCAATAGCCCCAATTTCAAAAGCTTTTAAAGCATGCTCTTCATATGCTGTTTGAAAAATAACAAAAGCTTGAGCATTCAATGCAAATATCTCTTGCGCAAGTTCTAGTCCACTAATATCTGGCATATTAATATCTAAAATATAAATATCAAAATCATGCTCTTTATCTAAAGAATCAAACTCTTCTTTATTGTTTGCTACTTTATAATCATATTTAAGCTCATCAAGTAATCTAACTAATCTTTTTATTGCTAGTTCTTCATCATCCATTACTAATATTTTCATTGCATCTTCCTATTGTGATTTTATAAGTTGGTATTTGGCTATTTTCTAAAGAAATTTTTCCCTTACATAAAATTTGTAATCTCTCTTTTAAGTTTGTAAGACCTATTCCAAATCTATTTGTATTTACAGCTTTTCCATTGTTTTTTACATAAATTTCAAAATCTTTTTCATATTCTTTTACATAAATATCAATTATCAACTCTTTATTTGATTTATCAAAGCCATGTTTTATGGCATTTTCTACAAGCAATTGTATTGAAAATTTTGGAACTTGTCTTTTTAAAAACTCTTTATTTATATCAATATTTAAAATAATCTTATTTGAAAATCTTACATTTTCCAATGCAACATATCTTTTAAGATTATCTAATTCATCTTTTAAACTATTTAAAGCACTCTCTTTCATACTTTGCCTTAAGAATTTTGAAAGTTGCATTAAATTATCTTCTGCTTTATTAATATCTTCATGAAGCAATTCAACAAGTGAATTTAAAGAATTAAATAAAAAATGCGGATTTAGTTGTCTTTGAAGTGATTTTAATCTACTATCTAATAAAAGTCTTTCACTATACTCTTTTTTATTACTCATTTTTACAAATTGATACAAAAGTGCAGCAACAAAATATGTTAAAAACCCTATAAAAAATGCAAAAATCATATAACTATCTTTAAACTTTTCAAGCAAATAAATATCTAAAATATTACACAAATAATAAGTCAAAAGAGTACCTAAAAAACCTGATAAAAAAGAGAAAATAACAGCTAGAAAAATCCAATACTTTCTTGAAAGTTTGGGTAAAATATAGTTATTTAAATATGTAATAAATGACATTGAAAAAATAAAAATATCAAATCCCAATAATGCACCAAAAATAACTGCATTTTTAAGTTCTTCATCTATTAAAAAGTAACTATATACTGATAAAACAATTGAAAAAAATATTGCTATTAAAAAGATAAAAAACCAATCTTTCAATCTTATTTGTAACTCTATATTTTGCATATTAACCTTTGTAAATTTCTAACTCCTAGCATAACCCCTGGCCAACCTTGAGCTGCAAATGTAGTATCACCCACATTGTACAAACCTTTTATTGGAGTATCATTTGATGGAAGTTTATAAACTAAATTTTCATATTTTACTGCAATTCCACCTAAGCTTGTTCTATTAATATATTTTTTAAATGTTTGAGGAGTTGCTGCAAAACATTTTACAATCTCATCTTCTTGTATATTTAACTTTTCACATACAATTTTTTTAATTATATCTAGTAACTCTTGTTTTTTCTCTTTTGTTTGTGTAGTAAAAAATGCACTATTTGTATGCATAGAAATAGTAACACTTCCTTTCATTTTCTCATCATCATTACTAGAAAAAGAGACAAACATAGAGTTTGAGACTGTATTTTTTAATCTATTTGGCAAGATAATTTGATAGTGATGGTCAAAAGTTTTATTTGTATCAAGTTTCATATAAACCATAAATGCTGATAGACCAAAATCAAACTTTTTGTATTTATTAATATAATCTTTAATAGTTTTATCTTCAAATAAATGAGCACTATCAAAAAGTGAACTATTTAAAATTACATTTTTAGAATGTAAAGACTCATTTTTACTATGAACAATATATCCATTAGCTGTTTTTTCGATATTTTGTATAAACTCATTTGTTCTTACATCATCTATTTTAAAAGCCATAGAATCAAATAAACTTCCCATTCCACCATAAATGTAGTAGTTATTCATAAACTGATAACCCAAGGCTAAAGCACAAGTTAAAAAGTTTATCTCATTTGTTTTTGCTTGAGATACAATTAATACTTGATTATCTATATAATCCAAATACTCTTTTGAAATGCCATTAAAAAACTTATCAATAAATTTATCTGCTTTTGTAAATAGAAGTGATGAGAACTCAAAAAAAAGATTTTTAAAAGAGTATAAAGACTTAGTTTTAGAAAAAAGATTTTTATTTGAGTAATAATAATCATCAATTTGGAAAAATCTATTTGTTATAGAAAAAATCAATTCATAAAACTCTTTATTCTTTTCATGATAAAATACACTATTAATCTCATCAACAAAAGCATCTAAATCTCTTAATCTTCTGATTTTTTTGTTTCCAATTAAAACAGTTAAAGATGAGTCAAGTAATTGTTTTTTAAAAGTAACTTCATTTTTTTTAAAAAAATCATATAAAAAAGTTCCATCTTGGTAACCTGCAAAAGTAGTTGCCCCTGCATTATAATAATACTTACCTCTTTTATAAGTAGAAGAGCATCCACCTAAATATTGCTCTTTTTCAAATAGCGTTACATCAAAATCTTTATTTAATGCTAAAGCAGCAGAAGTTCCACCAATGCCTGATCCAATTACTACAAAATCTTTCATATTATGTTCCCATCTTATTGTACAAATCTTTTATTACTTCACTCATTAACACATTAGGTGCTTTTGCTACAATATACTCTTTAAATCCCAATTCATGAGCTAACTCTTTATATTCAACATCAAGTTCAAACTCTGTTTCGGAGTTATCAATAGTAAAAGCGATTGGATAAATAATCACTTTTTTTAACTCTAAAGAAGCTAATTTATCTTCTAAATATGGCTTTATCCATTGCATTGGTCCTACCCTTGATTGATAAGCTAGATGTGTTTTATGAAAATTTATACCTTGTTTTGCTAACTCTTTTCTTGCATAGTAAACATTTTGTTTTATATTTTTTTGATAAATATCTCCATTGTCAATTATTTTTTGAGTTAAACCATGGGCTGAAAAAACAAGCTCATACTCTTTTGGATTTTTATCTTTTAGTGCCTCTTTTATTCTTTGAACAATTGCTTTATTGTAGTTTTCATTAGAGTAGTATTTATGTACAGTTTGGATTTTATTTTCAATTTTATATTTTTTTGCTTCTATAAACAAATCATCAAAAGAAGAAGCAGTTGTTGTAGTTGAATAGTGTGGATATAAAGGAATAGCATAAACTTTATCATAATCTTTAATATTTGGTAATACATCTTTTGCAAATGGAGGTGTATATCTCATCACATAAAAAATATCTGCATCAAGTTCATTATTTAAAATATCTACAAGTTCTTGTGTATAGCCAATTATTGGTGATTTCCCACCTAATTGTTTATAGTTATTTTTCGCTTCTTTTAATCTACTTTTTATGATTATGAATGCAATTATTTTTCTAATTAGCTTTGGTGCTGAAATTATTCTTTTATCATTAAACATATTTTTTAAAAAAACTTTTACTTCATCTAAATTGTTTGGTCCACCCATATTAAGTAATAGTATGGCTTTTTTCATATTATTTGCTCCACTAATTTTTTACATTATAATCTTTATTAGTGAAGTATTGTAGTTAAAATTTGTTAGTTAATAATATCTTTGCTATTAGTTTATTTTTTAGTAAAAATTAATACCCGAGGGTATTAATTTTAATTTTAGTAATCTTCTTCATCATCATAAGTATAATCAGCATCATATGCATCATAATCAACAGTAAAGATTTTAGAATATCCTAATTTTTCAAGTTCAGCATCAATATTCTTTTCAGAAAGCCTATTTTTAACTCTTTGCATAATTAACTCAATATGCTCTTCTTCTATATTGTTTGCTCTTAATTCATAAATAATTGATAATTGCACTGTTTCCCTCTTAAAGTAAATACAATCATAACTGCTTTACAGTTTTGCAAAGCGACGTATCTTAAAACTTTAGATACACCAAACGAATAAACTACAAATTATAAAATAAACTTTCTTTAAAAAGCAAGATAAACTTATACTTTTTATAATGTTACATCATATCCTAGGTCTTTTAAGCCTTTTTTATCTTTTGTCCAATTTTTTCTTATTGAAACAAAAAGTTCTAAATAGCACTTTTTACCTGTTAATTTCTCTATTTTAACTCTAGCATCTTTACCTATTCTTTTAATAGCAGTAGCACCTTTTCCTATAATCATACCTTTTTGAGTACTTTTTTGTACAACTATTGTTGCTTTAATAACATCAATATGATCTTTTTCTTCAACTTTTTCTACAACAACATCTGTTTCATAAGGTATCTCATCAGAGATATTTTCAAAAATTGATTCTCTAATGAACTCTTTAAAGATATCTCTTAAAGTTTCAGTAGTCATTATTTCAGGGTCATAAAGATAAGGGTGCTCAGGTAAGTGTTTTACAACCTCATCTAAAATATCTGCATGTGTTGTTGCTTTTTTTATTGATACAGGAATTACAGCTTGATACTTATCACTATACTTTTCGTACTCTTTCATCTTAGCTAAAACTTCATCATTAGTTATATTATCAATTTTTGTTAGTAAAAGTATATGATTTGTATTTTTCTTATTTTTTTGTAAAAAATCCTCATAATGAGTAAGTTTATCTGTAACTGGTGCTAAAAATAAAATCAAATCACAATCACCCATAGCTTTTAAAGCCTCATCAAGCATAAATTGATTTAATAGTTTTTCAGTTTCATGAAGTCCTGGTGTATCCACAAATATAATTTGGTCATCTTCATGCATAACTATTATATTTGATCTTTTTCTTGTAGCATTAGCTTTGTGTGAAACCATTGCAAGTTTTTCACCAACAAGCCAGTTTAATAATGAGCTTTTACCTGCATTTGGTCTTCCAACCACAGATACATAACCGCATTTTGTCATTGATTCTCCTTAAGCTTTAAAAGCTTATTTTATTAATTTTGTATAATACCATTTTTGTTATTACAAAGGTGTAAACTAATTATTTTTATATTATGTCTTACTTTATTATCTTTTTCTATAACTTAATGCTTTCATTAAATCTTCTTTTGTAATATTTTCATTATTATTCAAATCAGCGATTGTTCTTGATACTTTTAAAATTTTATTAATACTTCTAAAAGATAGTTTATAATTTACTATTGCTTTATTAAGTATTTCACTTGAACTATCATCTAATTTACAAAATTTTTTAATCTCTTTATCACTTAATTTTCCATTTAAATCATTTTGGGCTCTTTGTTTTTGTTTTTTAAATGCACAAATAACCCTTTCATGCAGTTGCATTGAATTATAATAAACCTTTTCATTAACACTTGGTTCATTCATCACTACATATAAATCAATTCTATCTAACAATGGTTCTGAAAGACGGTTTTTATATCTTTGAACTTCTAAATCACTACATCTACAATCTTTACTAGTTGAAAGTAAGTTTCCACAAGGACAAGGATTCATTGCACTTATAAATAAAAACTTCGTATCATAAAGAACTTTTGAGTTTACTCGACTAATTAAAACTTTAAAATCTTCAAGTGGTTCTCTTAAAGCTTCTAAAGTACTTTTTGAAAAATGAGGAAGTTCATCAAAAAACAATATTCCATTATTTGATAATGCAATCTCACCAATTTTTGCACTATTGCCACTTCCACCTCCAAATATCGAAGATTTTGTTGAGCTATGATGTGGAGCTCTAAAAACTCTAATTGGAGAAAAGTCTATAGGTTTTAAATCAATTGATTGAAGTTTTGCTTTTTCTAATATCTCTTCTAAACTCATAGGTGGCATAATAAACTTTAATCTTTTGCTAATCATACTTTTACCACAACCAGCACTTCCTTCAAATAGTATATTATGACTTCCAGCAGCTGCAATTAATGAAGCCTCAATAGCGTATTTTTGCCCCTTTACTTCATTGAAATCTAGTTCATAATCTTTTAAAAAATAGTATGATTTATTTAAAATAGAAAAACTCTCACACTCAAAATTTGTAGATGTATATTTGAATTTTTCTTTATTATCAAACTTAAAAAACTGCATAGCCATATCTAAATTATCTACACAATAGATATTTATATTTGGAATTTTTGAAAGTTTTTTTGCGCTTTCCTTTGATACTAAGACATTTTTTACAAGTTTTTGTTTTGTTAAAGATAAAACAATAGGAAAAATACTACTACTATCTTTTATTTTTCCATCTAAACTTAGCTCTCCAAATATATAAAAATCGTTAAACACAACATTTGTTTCATATAAAGCTATTAAAAGTGCAATTGCCAAATCAAAGTGTGTACCACTTTTTTGAATTTCAGAAGGAGACAGATTTATTGTTATTTTTTTTGCAGGAAATTTAAACTCATTTGATAATAAAGCAGACTTTACTCTATCCCTTGACTCTTGAATTATATTTGATGCTAATCCTACAATTGTAAATGATGGTAAGCCATTTGTAAAAGATGCTTCTACATCGACGCTTTTTGCTTCAATAGTTTGTAGTGTTGCTGAATTTATGATTTTCATTTATATCCTAAATAATAATTTTATTTATTATATTTAGATTTTACATAAAATTTCAACTTTTTAAAACTCAAAAAGTGTTAAAATATTTGAATATTAGTATTAAAGAATTATAATTTATAAAATCTAGATAATATTTGAAATTTATATTACAAGTTTTTTCAATTATTATGCAAAATAAATAAATAAAGGTAAAATTTAAAATGACACTTTTTACATCAAAAGAAGATTCTGCCAGACTTAAAGCTTTAGAAGAAAACTATGCAATTATTAGCTTTAAAACTGATGGAACAATAAAAACAGCTAATAAAAACTTTTTAAATGCTTTAGGCTATGATGATATTGAACAAATCAAAGGTAAGCATCACAGCATTTTTTGTGATAAGAACTATGCAAATAGCAATGATTATAGAAATTTTTGGAAAGATTTAAATGAAGGGCTAACACAAACATCTGAGTTTAAAAGATATAAAAAAAATGGTGAGTCTATTTATATACAAGCATCATATACTCCAATCAAAGATAAAAATAACAATGTATATGAAATAGTAAAATTTGCACAAGATATAACAAAAAGAAAAATTCAAACATTGGATTATACAGGTCAAATAGATGCAATAAGTAAGTCTCAAGCTGTTATTGAATTTAATACAGATGGTATTATTTTAAACGCGAATCAAAACTTTTTAGATACAATAGGTTATAGTTTGAGTGAGATTCAAGGTAAACATCACAGTATTTTTTGTGAAGAGTCTTATAAAAACTCTATAGAGTATAAAAAGTTTTGGGAAAAATTAAATAATGCAGAGTTTGATTCAGGTATTTATTTAAGAATTGGCAAGAATAATAAAAGAATTTGGATACAAGCTACATATAATCCAATACTAGATGAACAGAACAAACCTTTTAAAATTGTAAAGTATGCAACAGATATAACAGAAAGAAAAAATCTTATTTTTGATATTGATGAAAATGTACAAAAAGTTACAAAATCATTGGACAATTTATCTTTAGCTGCTCAATCAATGTCAAATGAAGCCCAAATAACAAAAAATGGTTCAGAAGAGATATCAGTATCAATTACACAAATCAATGAAGCAGTAAATGATGTATCTACAAAGATACAAACAATGCTTACATCAATAAAAGAGATATCAAGTACTTCTTCAAAAGCAGAAGAGATTACAAAAATTGCACAAGAACAATCAAAAGAGACAACAAATGCTATGATGAAACTAAATGAAGAGTCTGAAAAAATTGGAGAAACTATCAATCTTATTACACAAATAGCATTTCAAACAAATATTCTAAGTCTAAATGCAGCAGTAGAAGCAGCAACAGCAGGAGAAGCTGGAAAAGGATTTGCAGTAGTTGCACAAGAAGTAAGAAACCTTGCAAATAGATCTGATGATGCTGCAAAAGAGATTACAAGTGCTATTGAATTAATACAAACTTTAGTTAAAAACTCTTTAAGTTCAATTGGCAAAATAGATAATACAATTGAACAAATAACGCACATGTCAACAGATATCTCAAAATCAATGTCAAAACAAGAAGATATCTCAAATGAGCTTTCAAATACTGCTTTTGAAGCTAGTCAAGGTGTAAATGAAGTAACACAATCAATGGCAAATGTTTCAAATAGTGCACACAATAGTGGAGATAAATCAAAAGAGACTCTAAGTGCAACAAAAGAGTTAGTTGATGTATCTTCAAATCTAATAGCAATCTTACAAAAACTAAAATAAATTTAAAGGCAAACTTTGTAGTTTGTCTTTTTTATTGATTATAATCAAGACAAATATTATCCTATTTTATTATACTTCTAAAAAATTAGGAGTTATAAAATGCAAACTTTAAAATCACTATATTTTAGAATGACAATTGTACATTATATTGGTATGATTGTACTTCCTTTAAATGCAATACTTTTTACAGAAAACAAAACTGCCCAAGCTATTCAAGTAATAATTGCAATTGCTTTAATATTTCATGAATTTGACGAAAGGAAAAATGGTAAACAATTATCTTTAAAACTTATAAATTTTCTAAAAGATATGGATAATCCAAATACTAAATTTGATACAAATACATCATTTTCAAGTGAATATTCAAAAATAAAAGAGATAATTGATCTAAGAGAAAAAAAACAAAATATAAAAAAAGAAGAAGAAAAGATTTTGATAAATGAAGCAAAAGAAGTTATGGAAAGTTTAAAAAAAGGAGTCTTTTCAAAAAAAATCACAAAAAGTTCATCAAATCCTTTTTTAGAAGAGTTTAAAAATAGCGTAAATGATATGATTAGTAATACAAAAGAAAATTATGAAATAATAAATAAACAATTAATTGAGTATACAAATTATAATTATACAAAAAATATAAAAATTAACAATCTTGAAAATAGTGGTGAATTTTTGCATATGATAAACTCAATAAATAGTTTAAAAAGTGCAATTGTTTTGATGCTAAATGAAAATAAAACAAATGGACAATCACTTATGCACTCTTCAAATAAACTTCTAAATAGCGTAAACAAACTAAATGAAACATCTACATTTACAAAAGAAAGCATAAAAGACACAAGCCATGATATTCAAGATGTTACAGAACAAATAAAAAGTATATTTGATACTACAAATAACATGTCAAATCTTGCTAATAACCTTACATCATATGCTTTAAAAGGTGAAGATTTAGCATTTAAAACAAATAACTCAATAGAGCAAATAAATGATAAAGTAAAAGATATTAATAAAGCTATTACAACAATTGATCAAATAGCTTTCCAAACAAATATTTTAAGTTTAAATGCAGCAGTTGAAGCAAGTACAGCAGGAGAAGCTGGAAAAGGTTTTGCAGTAGTTGCTCAAGAAGTAAGAAACCTAGCTACAAAAAGTGCTCAAGCAGCAAAAAAAATAAAAAAACTTGTAGAAGATGCTAATATAGAAGCAAATGAAGGAAAAACAATTTCAAATAATATGATTGAGGGATATGAAGATTTAAATACTAATATTAATAAAACTATAAATTATATAAAAGAAGTTACAACTATTTCAAAACATCAACAAAATACAATCTTTAAAATAAATGAAAAAGTAACTAGCTTAAATAATGAAATTGAAACCAATTCCATAATATCACAAACTACAAATGAAATTGCAAATGATAATACTTTACTTGCAAAAAAGATTGTAGAATATACAAACAATAAACTATTTTAATAGTTGAAGTTTTTTAATTAATTCTTTTTTTAATTTTAATAAAATATTTAAAGAGTAGTATTTTAAACAAAAAATAGGAAAAGAGTATGCCTTTAATTAAATGTCCAGAATGTGATTATGAAATCCTTGCAAGAATAGGAACAATTTGCCCAAATTGCGGTCATACAGTTAGTTATTTTGAAGGAGATAAAAATAGAAAAAGATATGGTAAGTTTTTTGCTTTAAGCTTGATTATTCCATTTTTTTCTTTTGCTATGATACTTCTTACATCACCATTTAAATCTGCACTTACAGTTGCAACAGTTGTATATGTAATCTTAGCTTATATGTCATCACCTTTAAGATATAAAGAGATATTTTTTACAACTTTTGAGAAAATTTTCTTTTGGAGTATTTGGTTATTGTCAAATGCATTGTTAGTTACAATGCTTTATAATCTATTTAATAAGTAAAAAGCTAAAAACTATTTTTTAGCTTTTAGCTTTTTCTTCCACTCTTTTTCAAACTTCTTTCTTTTAATAATAGATAAATTTTCTATAAAAAGATGTCCAGTTAAATGTTCCATTTCATGTTGCCATGCAACTGCTATAAAGTCTTGTGCTTCGATTTTATGTTTTTTGCCAAATCTATCAAAAAACTCTACAACTATATGTTGAGCTCTTTTTACTTCTTCGTTAAATCCAGGAACACTTAAACATCCTTCTACATTTACTTGTTCACCATCTTTTTCAACAATAACAGGATTAATTGCTTCTATTAAGTCTTCTTTATTTTGAATATCATATTCATCAGGAAGATTAATAATTAAAACATTTAGTGGAACTGCAACTTGTATAGCAGCAAGTCCAACTCCACTTTCTGAAATCATTGTATCGTACATATCATCTAAAAGAGTGTGAAGTTCTTCGTCAAACTTCTCCACATCTTTTGATTTTGTTCGAAGTAGCTTATTTGGATATGTTATAACTTCTCTAATCATTGTTTTACTTATGACTTGTAATTACTTTATCAATTAACCCATATGTGCAAGCTTCATCAGCACTCATAAAGTTATCTCTATCTGTATCTTTTTCAATAACTTCTAAAGGCTGACCTGTTTGCTCAGAAATAATCTTATTTAAGCTATCTTTCATTCTTTGAATCTCTTTAGCTTGAATTTGAATATCAGTAGCTTGTCCTTGTGCTCCACCTAGTGGTTGGTGAATCATAATTCTAGAATTAGGTAAAGAGTATCTTTTCCCTTTTGTTCCAGAAGATAATAAAAATGCTCCCATTGAAGCAGCTTGACCTACACAAATAGTGCAAACATCAGGTTTAATATAATTCATAGTATCATAGATTGACATACCACTTGTAATAACTCCACCTGGAGAGTTGATATAAATATAAATATCTTTTTCTGGATCTTCTGCTTCTAAAAACAATAATTGTGCAACTACTGTTGATGCTACTTGATCATTAATTTCACCACTTAACATAATAATTCTGTCTTTTAGAAGTCTTGAATAAATATCATAACTTCTTTCGCCTCTTCCACTTTTTTCAACTACGTATGGTATATAACTCATCTTTTATCCTAGTAAATTATTTTCCTAATTTTTCATCTAATAATTTTGTAATAACTTTATCTTCAATCATAGACATTTTTATAGCTGGTAGGTATCCAGCTTCTTGATACTGTTTTAATACATCTTGTGGATTTTGTCCCATTTGCATTGATTCATAATAAATAACTTGAGTTACTTCTTGATCACTTACATCAATACCCTCAGCTTTTGCTAAAGCATCAACAATAAATGTAGCTTTTACAGATTTTTGTGCATCTTCTTTTAACTCTTCTCTCATAGATTCAACTTTTGAAGCATCTTCTTGTAAAGCTTTAATCTCTTCTTCACTCATAGATCTAACTTTATTATTAAGTGCATAATTAATCTCTTGCTCAATTACAGAATTTGGTAATGCAAAATTTAACTCTTCAACTAGTTTATCTAAATAAAGAGGTTTTAACTCTTCTCTATAATATTTAGCCATTTCAGCATTTTTAAGTTGTTCTTTAATTTTCTCTTTTAAAGTATCAACAGTTGCATCTTCTTCATTTGGTAACATTTTTTTAGCAAATTCATCATCAATCTCTGCTGCAACTTTTTCTTGAATTTCATGTAAAGTTACTTTAAATACAGCCTCTTTTCCAGCTAAATCTTTTGATTGGTACTCTTCTGGGAAAGTAACAGTTACTTCTTTTTCTTCTTCATATTTCATACCAATAATTTGTTCTTCAAATCCTGGGATAAAAGAACCTGAACCAATCTCTAATGGATACTTTTCAGCTTTTCCACCCTCAAATGCAACACCATCAACAAAACCTTCAAAATCAATAACAGCAAAATCACCATCTCTTACCATTCTTTTTCTTTTGATTTTTTCTAATGGTGCAGAAGATTTAGACATTTCTTCTAATCTTTCAGCAATCTCTTTTTCATCAATTTGCTTATCTTCAACTTCAGGAATTAATGCTTTATAATCACCTAAATCAACTTCTGGTTTGCAAGCAACTTTAATCTCAACATCAATATCACCATTATCTTTTTTATCAAATTTTGTAACCGCTGGCTCACCAACTAAGTCATCATTTTTAATATTTAATTCTTCTAAAGATTTTGCTAAAATATCTCTTAATACATCACTTTCTGCATCTTGCTCTAACTTATCAGCATATCTTTGCTTAACAATAGCCACAGGAACCTTACCTTTTCTAAAACCTTGAATATCAAGTGTTTTAGCAGCTTGCTTAGCTACCTTGTCTAAGTTTTTTTCAATTAAGTCTTTTGATACTGTTGCAGTAACTACTGCATTAGCTTCATCAACTTTTTGTGCGTTAAATTCCATTAAATCTACTCCGAAAATATAATTTTATGCGATTTTATCTAACTATTACTAAAGCTTTAATAAAATTGGTTTTTACAAAAGGAGTAACAAGTTGCAATTTCTATATCCAAACGTACTATTTTTTATGTTAATACCAACAATATTATTAGCTTTTTTCATCACAACTAACAAAAAATCGATGCAAAAACTCTTTACACAAGAAGCACTAAATAAACTTACAGTTAACAATAAATTTATGAATCAAAACACAAGAAATATTCTATTTTTTATTGCAGTAATACTGATGCTTATTGCATTGGGGCGACCAGTTATAGAACCAAAAGAGCAAGAATTAAAACAAGAGCTAATCTCATATACAATAGCTTTAGATACATCAAAATCAATGCTTGCAGATGATATTAAGCCAAATAGATTAACTTTTGCAAAAAACAAACTTTTAAAATTGTTAGACTTATCTAAAGATAAAGTTGTGTCTGTTATTCTTTTTTCTAATTCATCTTATATTTTATCTCCTTTGACAAGCGATATAACTTCACTTAAACAAATAGTTTCAAGAATTGATGAAAAATATACTTTTGATAATGGTTCAAGTTTACAAGTAGCTATAAAAAGTGCATCAAAACTTTTAAAAAATATGCAAACAAAAAATCTTATAATTTTAACAGATGGAACAGATAAAAATAGTTTTGAAGAAGAGATAAAACTTGCAAAAGATTATGATTTAAATATTTATATTATAACAACAGCAAGCAAAGAAAGAACACCAATAAGATTAGAAAATGGAAAATTTTTAAATGATGAGAATGGAAATATAGTAACTGTTGCATTAAATGAAAATATTAAAAATCTTAGCTTAAATACAAATGGAGCATATATAAACTATACAATTGATGATTATGATGTAGAAAATATCATGAAAACAGTTGAGAATAACTCAAAAAAACAAAATGCTACATCAAAAAAATTCAAAGTTTATACTGAACTATTTTATTATCCTTTAGCCCTAGCACTATTAATTTTGCTAATAGCATTCTCTTCTTTACCAAAAAGCAGATTCTTACCTTTTATTTTAATTTTATTTATGCAATATGATTTAAAAGCTTCTATTACTGACTTTAAAACAATAGATAAAGCACAAGAAGCCTATGAAAATAAAGATTATGAAAAAGCAGCTAAAGAGTTTAAAAAAGTTGCAAAAACTCCCCAAGCTTATTACAATCTTGCAAACTCACTTTATAAACAAAAAAAGTTTAAACAAGCATTAAAAAACTATAAAAAAGTTATAAGTTCAGATGAAAGCTTAGAGTTTAAAAAACTTCATAATATGGGGAATAGTTATACAAAACTAAATCAACTACAAGAAGCAATAAGAAGTTATGAAAAAGCATTAAAATTCAAAGAAGATAAGCAAACTAGACAAAATCTAGATACTGTAAAAGATGCTTTAAAAAAACAAGATTCAAAAAAGAGTAATGAAAAAAACAATAAGCAAAAGAATAAAAACAATAAAAATAATGAAAATAAAAAGCAAGAAAATGATAAACAAAATTCTAATCAAAATCAAAATACTAAAAATAAAAAAGACGAAAAG